>JAICEJ010000034.1 GCA_025924215.1 Candidatus Binatia bacterium | reverse complement strand
CTGCATCGACTTTTGCCACCAGTCGATGGCTTTCTCAAAGCCGATGCGTGATGCTTGTGAAAGATTCCTTGAACCGGCGCAGCCGTAAGGCATTGCTACGATCACAATCGAAATGGTCGTGGTCTCCTTTACTGTTTGGCTATCTGTGGGTAAAGGTCAGGATTGGTAAATCGTCACGTCCACTGGCTTGCCGCCGACCGCCAGATCGAACAGTCGTTCAGTGGCACCGGCGGATTTATCTGCTGCGAGCAAACCGCGTGTCGACTTTGCCGATGATTCATTTATCCATCTGCTGACTTAAAATGCACGGACTGTTTGCCTTGATGCGGCGATGGTTTGGCCATGATTTACTTCGCCGCCAGTCAGTGTCTTGAGGCATATGCTCTGCCAAGAGTTGTTTTCACGTTTTAGTCGATTTTACGGAGGTGGGCGTGCGGCCTGACGCTCCTTATAGAGATTATCGACGAAACCGCTGGAGACCAATTCACGAACGAATTTCGATTCCACGAACCTCTCGGGCTCAATCCGGAGCGGTATCGGCCGTGTCGCAGCGAGCTCGTCTAAGATCGTTTGAACTCCCGCCTGCGTAGCTTCCGGAACTCTCTTGAAATGTTTCGTAGCGTAGACTTGGTAAATTTTCTCGACGGCAGGAGTGGTCTTTTGCTTGGTGTATTTCTCCAGTGTCGTCAGCGCGGTTCTTTTATCGGTTTTGAATCGATGAATCCCCTCCACATAAGCCTTCATAAAGCGCGTGACCAGATCGGGTTCTTTCTTCAGAAACGACTGGCGCGCGGCGAAGGGCCCAAACGGATAAACCAATTCAGATGGAACATCGGCGAGACGAATGTATTCTTCGCTCTCGGCCCGCAGTGTCTCGGGACCGATCGAAAGCACCCCGCTCTGAACCGAGCCGCTCTTCAGAGCGGCAAAGACTTGCGGCCCAGAACCGGCTTGAAAAATGCCGACGTCTTTGTCGGCTTGCATGCCCCATTTCTTCAGCAGATAGCGCGCCACAAAATCCGTGGTCGCGCCGATGCGGCTGACCCCAAGCTTTGTGCCCCTGAGTTGGGCCGGCTGCTTGATGCGGGGAACCGACCAGAGTTCGAAAGGTAGGGAATCAATGCTGGCGCCGAGCAGCACGACATCAGAGCCCGAGAGATTGGCCGCCACGGTGGCACCCGCAGCTGTGAAGGAGATGGCGACATCGCCTGCGATCAAGGCTTGTAACGACGGCGGCCCGCCGGCGATGTAGATGAATTCTGGATCGATGCCGTACTTTTTGAAGATTCCCGCCTCTTGGGTGATCCAGAGCGGGCCGTAAACCACGGCAATGGACGTATAGGCGATCCTTAAAGGCTCTGCATGGGAACTTGTTGAGAGGCTTAGAAAGATAATGACCAGCCAGAATCGGCCGAATAGATATCGTAAAAAAACAAGAAAATTTATCTGATTGTCTCTATTCATCCGTGGGACTCGTCAGCAATCTCTAAGTTAGATACCCTCTTCTGTCAAGTAATTGAAGCTGTGGCCAACTCAGGATCGTGCATTTCCAGAGCTCGGATAGGCAGCGCTTTTTCTCAGCCCCGGCAACTGTAAACCTTTGCTGCGCTGGGGCGTCCAACTCTCTGAAGACACGTCAATCTAGAAAGGAACAACATGAAAAAATCAATTGTGATCGGCCTGAGCGTTTTAGTCCTTGGCAGCGCGGTAACGGCTTCGGCTGATGATCGCTCTTATGACCGGCGCGGCGATCGGATCAACCAACGGCTGGATGCGCGAGGAGCGCGTATCAATCAGCATCTCGATGCCAGAGGCGATAGGATCAACGATAGGTTCGAGGCCAGAGCGGCAAAGGCCAGAGCAGATGGCAAGTACAAATTGGCCGAGCGGTTCGAGCGCAAAGGCGATCGGATCGAGCGTCATCTCGACAAGAAAGGCGACCGGATTGAAGCTCGATTGAATCGTCGAGGCGACCGCATCGATCGCCGGTTCGATCATAATCGATACCGTCATTAATTAAGAGCCTGAAAGAAAGCCCCGGGGATCACTGAAGGTTCCCGGGGCTTTGGCGAGCCGTTTGCCACAAACAACAGCGGCGTATCTTAATCTAAAAAGTACTCCTTGAAGCCGGTCACCATGATGTTGGCCAATCTCTCGTTGTGACTTTCAACGTGACCGTAGTGCGTGAGGTTCGGAATGTGAAGCAGCCGCAGCCCGACGGCGTACGGAGCGAAACGTTTGAAGGCATAAACCTCCCGGCGAAACTCCAACCCTTTCTCGCCGCCCTCGATCCAGTGACCTTTATCGTATTCGCCGACGATGTGGAGCATTTTCTTGCCGCGCAGGCGATTTAAATCGGATTTGTAAGTGATGAATAGTTCCTCATCGGGCAAGCCGGAGATCCTGCGAATCTCGGGCATCAAGATATCGTGAGCGCTGTGCTCGATATCTTGTAAAAACGGTTTGAATTGGGGCCGGCGATGGTTCTCCAACTCGAACCAATTCTCGGCGCTGCCCCAGGGCTGATTCGGCCCGACATAACCGCTCTTGATGTAACCTTTGGGAGAGCGGCGACTGAGATCGGTGAGATTGCGAAACGGCGCGGCGCGTTCTTCGGCAGATTTCGTAGCGCATGCGAGATCCCATTCCTTGCGCACCCAGGCCGGCATGCCGGTGCCGAACCCCAAGCCCCCGATCAGTCTGTTTTTCAATCCATACTGTTCCATCAGATAAAAATATTCGCCGCCTGTGGAATGCCCCCACATGAAAATAGCTTGATCGGGCAAAGTTCGCTCGACCAGTGTCCTGATCGCCTCGGTGCACATGCGAAAAGTATAAACGGCCAGCCGGTTTCTAAGCTCCGTGTCGCCTGGAGTTTCACCGATGACAAACTCGGGCCGGCGCTCGGCGATGGGCAGCCAAGGTTTGCGGCTGTAATGGCCGGGCAGCGAGACCGCCAGCACCGGGATACCGAGAGAAGCAATATGCTGGGCAACGCCTACCCGTGCTGCAGCCGGATCGGTCCTACTCAGGTCCGGATACTCTTCAGGACCATCTGGGGTAAAGATAAACTCGTACTCGTTGGCGGCGCCGCCGTGAATCATGACTACGGCGATGTTGCCGATCGATGCTTTGGCCGGCTTGAACAGCCGGCCATGGATATCCCACTGAAACAGCTCTGCCGATTTCTCCGGATTGGCGTAACGATGAATCGTTTGTTGCACTTCTTGGACGGTAAACTCCGTGCGCGCGAACGGATCGGGGAGTGTTTTATAATCATCGAAGGTCATGTAGTAGATAAAGTCGTCGAGCAAGCCGGTACCGTGCTTTAGCGCGGCAACCAGCCTGTTGATCGCGTCCTGGCTCATTCATTCCTCCCTAACTGGCAGATTGTTCTCGACCCTTACCTATCTTGCGAGCGGCTGCCGATGTCAACCGCATGCAACTTTATATCGGCTTGTCATTGTACGCTCTGCTTGGCTTGATGGATCGGGGAGAACTAGGATAAAGAACATTAAATAGGCCAAGGAGGCTATCAGATGAGTGGAGATTCCCAGAAGGCTTCATACGAGAAAGTAGACCGTAAAGCGGAGGTGATGGACACCCCTTATGACCGCTGGATTGCGTCGCAGGGAATCGATGTGATCAGAGGGTTCTTCGTGGAGGATCTCTATACGATCCCACTTAAATGGTGGGATCGCATCGGCGGCAACGGGGTTTATATCATGCTTGACGGCACCGGCTATCTCGACGATGCCTATGTTTGCGGCATCCCGCCCGGTAAGAGCCTCAATCCCCAGAGACACATATACGAAGCGCTAATTTACGTTCTCGATGGCCGGGGGGCGACGACCGTTTGGCAGACCAACGGCAGCAAGCAAAGTTTCGAATGGCAGACCGGCAGTCTTTTCGCGATTCCGTTAAATGCGTGGTACCAGCATTTCAACGGCCAGGGTGACCGCGAGGCGCGGTTGCTGGCGGTGACCACGGCGCCGCTGGTTTTTAATTTGTTTCACTGCGAAGACTTTGTTATCAACAATCCCTATTCATTCACCGACCGGTTCAAGGGCGAAGAGGGATTTTTTGGCGGCAAGGGAACGCTCTACAGTGACCGGGTCGTCGAGACCAATTTCGTTGCCGATACCATCAATATCGAACCGGTGGCCTGGACCGAACGCGGCAAGGGTAATGCAACGATCTTCTTCGAGATGTCGGACAGCATGATGGGTTCGCACGTTTCGCGCTTTCCGGTGGGCATTTACAAGAAGGCCCATCGTCATGGGCCGGGGGCGCATGTGTTTATTCTCACCGGGAGAGGCTACTCGTTACTATGGCCGGAAGGCAAAGAGATGACCCGAGTCGATTGGAAGCCAGGTTCCATCGTCGTGCCGCCTGAGGGCTGGTTTCATCAACATTTCAATTCCAGCCCGGAGCCGGCGCGATATCTAGCTCTCAAAATCCTCAGCCGAAAATACAAGCTTCAGCCGGGAAAAATTCAGTCCGATGTGCCGCTGGCGTTCGGCGGTTGGCAGATCGAGTATGAGGATGAGGATCCGATGATCCGCGAAATCTTCGAAGCGGAATGCGCTAAGTCGGGCGCGGAAGTTCGTATGCCGGCCATAGCGCTGTAGCTGATGTGCCCGGGACTATGGTTTTGATAAGAATCCGTTAAAATAAAGCACAAGTTTGCCACCACCAGGAGAAAGCCATGTTGAAACCCATCGGATTGACGGAAGGACACTATGAGTGCCGCTCGTTGGACGAAACGCTGCCGATTTTTACCGACCTGCTAGCTCTCGAAGTCGTCGAGCGCAAAGACGACGGAGTGGTATTGAAGCATCCGAATACAGCGTGGCATCTGGTTGTCCATGAGGGCGGACCTAACGCGGCTAACAAACCGCACACTAACCATTACGGATTTCGGGTTTCAACCTCAAGGGAGATTCCCAAGGCTTACGAATACCTCACGGACCACAAAGATCAGTACAAAATCAAAAGCGTGACCAAGCCTCACGAGGCTCATTTCGCCTACTCGATTTATTTCAAAGAACCGGGCGGTAATGATCTCGAAATCGAGTACTACAATCCGGCGGCGGTCAAGCAGGGGCGTAAAATCGCCGCGCCGCATTGGACTGACCCGCTGCCGGAAGAGAAATTTCCCGGAAAGGGCTACGTGCCGCAGGCGATGACTCATGGGACTTTGAATTGCGATGATAAGGAGGTCAATGATCGCTTTGTCAAAGAAGTTCTCGGACTGGAGATCATCGGCGGCGGCCGCACCTCTACCTACATCAGCCATCCAAGCACGCCGTGGTACATCGTTGTGTTACCGACTACACGCCGTGACTATCTGACCGCAGCCAACCGGTTTACCTTGAAACTTGCGTCGGCCGAAGAAGTTGCCGATGCGCACAAAGAATTTTCGACCAAAGGCAAAGCGATCGGCATCAACGAGCTTTGGGACTTGGAAGAAAACGGACGGACCCATTTTATCTTCAGCGACATCAGCAAGAACTGGTGGGAAGTCACCTCATGACTGCAAACAACCGTTCAAACGTTTAACGGTTCAATAGTTCAACGTCAGACCGGACCAGTTGGTGATTCGCATCTGTACGTCGCTTCGCCTGCGATTGAACTTGAACTCATGAGTCTGTCCTTGAACGGTTGAACCGCAGCCCATCTTCATGCCTGGCTGCGGAAATGCGGCAGGACTTTGCTGGCGAAGGCTTCGACGCTTTCGTGGTAAACCTTTCGCGCGGGGGTGAGCATGAGATGCTCGACGCCCGCCGCTTTTAACTCTTCAATGCGCGCGATGCATTCTCCCGGCGTGCCGGCAATTGAAAAGCGCCGAACCAGATAATCATTGACCAGATCGGGATCGACCCGGTCTTCCATCGGCTTCATGACGTCAAAGCCCGCCATGAACTTCTGAACGCCGTTCAGCTCTTCCGCTGGAACCGTTTCCAGGGTAAAGCGGAAATTATGATGGGCGCGGTTGGCGATGCGATTGCGCACTATGCGACGGGCCTCCTTGCCGTCGTCGCGGACGCAGAGCATGCCCGCGGCAACCATCGCAACCTCTTTGGCGTCGCGCCCTGCCGATTCAGTTCCTTCACGAATTTTATTTTTTGCCCAGTCGAATACGCGCAAGTCGAATCCAGTGCCGAGAATCACGCCATCGGCGCAGCGGCCGGCGAGTTGCAGTCCTTTGGGGCCCTCGGCTGAAACATAAATCGGCGCCGGCTTTTTGATGGTAAAGCTGATGCCGAACTCACCAGTGGGGAACCGGGCGGAATTTCCTCTCACGAGATGGCGGATCAGTTTCACTCCTTCTTCAAATTGCTTCATCGGGGTAGCTTTCAATCCTTGCGTGTAAACCGGTCCATCGCCGGTGCCCAGCCCGAGAATCGCACGTCCCTTGGATATCTCATTCAGCGATGCCGCCGCGCCGGCGAGGACCGTTGGATGGCGAAAGACCATGTTGGTTACGGCAATGCCTAGAAGAACGCGTTGGGTCAGCATCGCGCAGCTCGCCAAGGTCTGAAAGGAATCGATGGAGCTCAAATGACTTTCGCCGAGAAAGATTCCGTCGTAGCCTAGTTCTTCGGCGCGTTGCGCGCGTTTATGAATTTCATCGATGCTTTTTACGCCACCATGAAGACTATGCAGGCTGAATTTAAGCGACATGTGCTTCTCCACAGGAAAGCATCAGGCAAGAGGTAATCCGCACGAGCACGCTTTAGTCACCTTCTACCGATGGCTTAGGGTGAGCCCGGAGAGGCGGACGCGGCAGCCGCATAGCCTCAACGACTTCTTGGGTGCATGCCCGAACACGACCAAACCTTATGCCGGGCATTAGCGGGATCACCGAGCTTTGGCACTAAGTATCCAAGGCACGAGCCCATCGTTTTGCCCCGCAGACTTACCCTGAGGCCATCGATCATGAACAATACCGTCTTGACACGCGCCCCGTTGCCTATGGGTTAAATGCCACTAAGCCGCAGCCGGTCGCCCAGGGGTGAACCGGCTCGTACGCGAGCAATTTTGCCCGCCAGTCCTCCACCGCACCTGCCACGGCGATCCAGGTCCTAATTTCGTGACCTCCGGAACCGGCCTCTTTGTCGATCGCAGAATGGGAGTATTCGGCCAGAAGGGCGCGCTTGCCGTTGACTAAGGTTTCGAGAAATTGCTCATCAAAAGCTACATTTATCTTGCCCATCTTCGCTTCCCCGGGCCAGTGTGAGAGGCCGCCGGTGGCAATCAATGCAATTCGTCTCGGTTGTTGCTCCAGCGCTTTCCCGAGCACCCGACCTAATTCGAAACAGCGCTTGGGTGATGGCATCGGCGTGGTCAAGGTGTTGATAATCAGCGGGACAACCGGCACGGTCATGAGAGGATTTAGAAAATGCAGCGGCAACATCGTCGCATGGTCGAACAATAGCTCATCGGAAAATGCCGGATCAAAGCCGCTGTCGAGACATGTGTCTAGCAGCTGCGCGCCCAAAGCTGGATCGCCGGGCACCCGCGTCTTGGAGATTTTCAGCCATTCTTCCACAGGCCCATCATAGTATTGGGCGCGGCCGATGCAGAATGTCGGCATCTGGTTCAAGAAAAAATTCGCCCAATGTTCGACACTGATCACGACCAGAACATCCGGCTTCGAAGCCGCCAGCATGTCACCGAGCTCGTGATAACTGCCGAGAATTTTATCCCTTTGCTGTTGGGGCGCGGCTTCAGTCCACGCAGTCATTCCTGGGGCATGACTTGCGGCGCAGGCAAATACGATCGGCATAGTTTACTCCAATCCAGCCAGTGCCTTGGCGTAATCTTCGTTAGACACTCGGTGCAGTAACGTGAACGGGCGCAGCAACAGCGGATGAACGCCGTAGCTATAGAGCTGGCGCACATCCAGGTCCGCTATGGCCGCTTGCTCCCCGGGACTCAGTTCGTAGCGAGCGAGAAATCCGGCTTTGTCGGCTCGGTAGGCGTCGCGCCGCTCCGGGTTTCGGTTTACATCATAGATGAGTTTTTGTAGCTGATAGAGACTCATATCCGTCGTCCAATCTTTGGTGCAGCCAGGTGATGACAGTTTTAAAGATGTTCGGAATAGCGCCCATGTGGCCGCCGGGAAACAGGCGAATGGTCTTCGGATCGCCATGCTCCAAGAGCAGGTAGAAATCCTCAAGCGGCACCTGTTTGTCTTCTTTACCGTTAACGATCAGCAACGGTGCGCAGGGCTTGTCCAACCAGCCTTGATCGAGCAGCGATAGCGCCGGCATAACTTGGCAGAGTTCGTCGAAGCTCGTTTTGCCGAAAAGATTGGCGCGTGCTTCGATTAGATCGAACAGATAGGAGTCGGCGTTGCGTGATCGTTCTTGCCACTCAGGCTGGAAAAAGTAATGAATACCTCCGCCCCAGTTGACCGCCGCTCGTAATTTGTCGGGCGCGAGATGGGCCAGTTTGGTCGACCAGTGACCGCCGAAGCTGGCGCCGACGACAGCAATGCGAGTTGTATTCACCTCCGGTCTTTTTCTCAGGTATTCCAACGCCGTCGTGTGAACCTGGTGCGCCTCGGGTCCGGCAAGCACCGGGCATTCGCCCGTTCCCGGACTATCCATTACGAAGCAGCCCCAACCCTCTTTTACAAAAGATTCGGCAAAGGAATGGCGTTCCTCCTTCCAGTTGTCGATGCCGCCCCAGTGCATAATCAGTGGAGCGGGCACTTTCTTGGGCAGCCGCAGATGACCGATGATTTGTTTGCCTTGAAATGGAATGGACACACGTTCGATCGGGATCTCGAAATACCTCGAAGCAGCGAGAAACATTTCGCGAGTTTTTACATAGCCATGGTGTTTACCGGGAGTGCTGGGAAAGGGGTGGCGCGCAATGCCGTAGTAGCCGTACGACTTTAGATAGCTTTCCCTGGCTTCTTGCTTGTTGCCGGCGCTCTCGGACGCCCTTGCTTTCTCTTCCCAGCGCGCGCCCAATTCATTCCACGCCTGCGCCCATGTCTCGCCCTGCACCGAGCTCATCTTGCAGAGGGCTTCTTCAGCTTCGGCTTTGTCGGCATGAAGAAACGGCGCGCGCTGACCCAGCCGAGCGCGAATGTCATTCTTGATCTCTTCAAGGTTACGTGGCTGGTTCATACATCTCCTCTTAGTCGCGCATTAAGTTACCATCGCATCTGTCAAAAACCATAGATCGGCCGGGGGCATAAATGCAATCTTAGCGTCGGTTGAGCGATACAGGCGCCGGCAGGGGCGGCCACCTGTGCTGGCTTACGTCTCCAAGATTCTATTCGTTGCATGTCATCTCTAAAATGTTTTTGCTTGAACGATCAAGAGGCGCTACTCTGCCACTAACAGAAAAGCGCGAAATTTCGAAATTTACCAGCGAGTTTTCGCCGGCAGCCAGCCTGCGATTAGGGTTGACCTTTGGCTTAGTGCGTGGCATGCCAATAGGAACGTCGCTTCTCTAGAATGTTTTTTTCTCCATTACATTGTCAATTCCTCAAGAGGTAGGCATGGCAGCGATCATCGACGGCAAAGCCGTCGCCAGAGAAGTTCAAAAGAAAATCAAAGAGGAAGTTGACGGGCTGGAACGGCGTTGGGGAATGGCGCCGGGGTTGGCTGTTGTGTTGGTTGGCGATGATCCGGGATCCCATATTTATGTAAAGAACAAAGAAAAAGCCTGTAAAGAAGTGGGAATAAAATCTTTTGAGCACTTCCTTCCGGCGACTGTTTCGGAAAAGGAACTGCTTGCCTTGGTCCACAGTTTAAACAAAGACAAAGATGTTCATGGCATTCTGGTTCAATTGCCGCTTCCTGCTCACATCCGCTCGGAAAGAATTCTCCAAGCGGTGTCTCCGTTCAAAGATGTCGATGGTTTCCATCCAGTGAGCCAAGGAATGCTGGTTATCGGCGCCGATGGCTTTCGGCCATGCACGCCGTTGGGGGTTATGAAACTTCTCGAGGCGGCGGGCTGTGCTCTCAAAGGCAAGAATGCTGTGGTCGTCGGCCGGAGCAATATCGTTGGCAAACCAGTAGCGCTGATGTTGCTCGAAAAGCATGCCACAGTGACAATTTGTCATTCTCGCACAGCAAGCCTGCGCGATGAAGTAGCCCGGGCGGATGTATTGGTCGTGGCAATCGGCAAAGCGGGATTGGTTCGAGGCGACTGGATCAAGCCTGGAGCCGTCGTCATCGACGTCGGCGTAAATCGTTTGCCCAACGGTAAACTTACTGGTGACGTTGAATTTGAAACCGCTAACGAACGAGCATCCGCAATCACCCCTGTGCCCGGCGGCGTCGGTCCAATGACCATTTGCATGCTGCTGTATAACACTCTGAAGGCGGCCAAGGATTCGATTCAACGCGAACGTTAGCCAAGCCAGTCTCCTCCTAACTTTTTTCGGACCTCATGAAGCGAACGCCATTATACGCTGCTCATCGCCGCGCCGGCGGGCGCATGGTTGAGTTTGCCGGTTGGGAAATGCCGGTCCAGTACAGCGGTGTCATCGCCGAACATATGGCCGTGCGCAGCCGGGCCGGACTTTTCGATGTCAGCCATATGGGCGAGATTGCAGTGCGCGGCGCCGGAGCAGAAGCGATGTGCCAGAGGCTTACTGCTAATGATCTCGCGCGCATGCAAGTATATCAAGCTCAGTATAATTTGCTTTTAAACGACCGCGGCGGGGTGATTGATGACGTAATCTTTTATAAGCGGCAGCCGGATGATTTTCTTATTTGCGTCAACGCATCGAATAGCGAAAAGGATTTCGAATGGCTGCGGCAGCATGCAACCGGAAAGATTCAAGTAGAAAATGTCAGCGCGGACTATGCGCAATTGGCATTACAGGGGCCGCTGGCAGAAACCATATTGCAGCCCCTGGCACCGATTGCTCTCGCCGACATCAAATCCTTCTATTTTGCCGAGAGCGAAGTTGCCGGCACTGGCTGCCTGATCGCCCGCACGGGTTATACCGGTGAAGCCGGCTTCGAGCTGTATTGTTCTTCTCAAGACGCCGAAAAGTTGTGGCACAATCTACTCGATGCCGGCGCGCCGGCGGGTTTGGTGCCCGCCGGGCTCGGCGCGCGCGACACCTTGCGCTTGGAGAAAGCTTATCCTCTTTATGGTCACGAACTTGACGACAGCACGACTCCGTTAGAGGCAGGACTGCAATGGGTGGTGAAATTTTCAAAAGGCTCTTTTATCGGTTGTGAAGTCTTGCTAAGGCAGAAACAAGCAGGCGTTGAACGCAAACTTGTCGGCCTGGAGCTGATCGAACCCGGTATCGCGCGCAGCGAGTATCGGTTGTTGAAAGATGGACGGTATATCGGCAGAGTAACCAGCGGCACCAGATCGCCGACGCTGGGACGGTCGATCGCGCTTGGATATGTCGAGGCGGAAGAAGGCCGCGCCGAAAATATACTTGAAGTCGAAATCCGCAACAAACCAGTTTGCGCCAAGACAGTGCCGTTGCCGTTTTACCGGCGCTGAGAGGGCGTTAGCAGGCTAAGGAGGAAGGTCATGGAGATTCCTGAGGGGCTCAGATATTCAAAAGAACACGAATGGGTTCTGGTCGAGGGTAAAACAGCAACCATTGGCATCACCGAGTATGCGCAGGAGGAACTCGGTGATATCGTTTTTGTCGAGTTGCCGGAGATCGGCGAAAAGATTGTAAAAGACGATCCGTTCGGCGCCGTTGAATCGGTCAAAGCGGTGTCGGACATCTATGCGCCGGTGAGCGGAACGGTGTTGGAAATCAACGACTCGCTTCCTGACAGCCCGGAAACAATCAATGATGATGCCTATGGAGATGGCTGGATGATTCGGGTTGAGATGCAGGACATGGACGATCTGAAAGATTTGATGACCGCTGAGGAATACGCGGAATATATCGAGCAGCAAAAGGAAGACGACGATGAGGACGAAGAGGCCGAAGACGATGATGAGGACGAGGAATAATCCCAGTCTATGAGCTACACGCCGCACACGGAGGCGGACAAAAAACGAATGCTTGACGCGATCGGAGCGGGCAGTGTCGAAGATCTATTCCGGCATGTTCCAGAAAAGTTTCGTTCGACGGCCAAAATCAATTTGCCGGACGGCGTCAATGAATTAACAGTGCGCCAACGACTGGCCGCTCTTGCCGCCAAAAATGCCGCCGCAAACGATTGGGACCTTTATCTGGGCGGCGGTATCTATCATCATTTCATCCCGAGCGCGGTCGACGCAATTATTTCACGCTCGGAGTTCTCGACCTCTTATACTCCCTACCAGCCGGAGGTGAGCCAGGGTACTTTGCAAGTTCTTTTCGAGTATCAGACCTTGATCTGCCAGCTTACCGGGATGGAAGTCTCCAATGCCGGCGTTTATGACGGCGCTTCGGCGAGCGCTGAAGCGATTCTCATGTCGCGTCGCATTCAATCATCGTCCCGACGGCGGGTTTTAGTCTCTCGGGCACTTCACCCGCAGTATCGCGCCGTGCTTGCTACTTATCTCCGCAATCTGACCGATGTCAGCCTGGAAGAGATTCCTTTTGACGGCAGCGGAGCAACCGATATCGATCAGGTGGCGCGCCAGCTGAACGAACGGACAATGTGCGTGCTTGTAGGCTATCCAAACTTCTTCGGAGTGATTGAGAACCTAACCCCGCTACATGAGCTGTGCCAGCGCGCCGGTGCTCAACTCATCACCGCAACCACCGAGCCTCTGGCTTTCGGGGTGCTAAAGCCGCCCGGAGCGTTCGGCGTTGATATCGCGGTGGGCGAAGGGCAAAGCTTGGGAGTACCCATGGCGCTGGGCGGCCCGGGATTTGGTTTCTTTGCGACCCAGCGTAAATTTATGCGCAACCTGCCCGGCAGGCTTGTCGGCGAGACTGTCGATGGCGACGGCCGGCGCGGCTATGTGTTGACCCTAGCCACGCGGGAGCAACACATTCGCCGGGAGAAGGCGACATCGAATATCTGCACAAGCCAGACGCTGTGCACGACGGCTGCAACTGTTTATATGGCATTTATGGGAAAGACCGGCATGCGTCGTTTGGCTGAGGTTAATGTAGCGCTTGCTCATGAAGCGTTTCAGCGTTTAATCCAGTACTCCAAAGTCGAAGGTTGCTTCACGACGCCGTTTTTCAATGAGTTCGTGGTCAGGGGAAAACAGCTCGACGAGATCATGCGTCGCTGTGCAGAGAGAAGAATCATGCCCGGAATTTCTTTGGCGAAATGGTATCCCGAGCTACCGGATTGCCTGCTTGTATGTGTCACCGAGATGAACGATAGAGAAGGGATCGATCGCCTTGTCCGAGCCGTCTCGAACTGACCCGCCACAGCTCAATGAATCCCAGCGACTGCTCTTCGAGGGCGGTTCGCCCGGACGAACCGCCTTTTCATGGCCGGATAAAACACCAGCGGTATCAGAGAGTATTCCCGAAACTTATTTGCGTCAGGATATCCCCGACTTTCCAGAGCTAGGCGAGCTTGAGCTGCTGCGTCATTTTACCCGTTTATCGCAACGCAATTACGCAATCGAGAGCCAGTTCTATCCGCTCGGCTCCTGTACCATGAAGTACAATCCGAAAATCAATGAAGTGGTGGCGCGTTATCCCGGCTTCTCGCTCGTACATCCGCTCGCGCCGCCGGCTCTCAATCAGGGTGCCCTGGAGTTGCTTTTTGGTCTTGAGCAGATGCTCGCCGAGATTAGCGGTATGGATGATGTCAGCCTCCAGCCCTCGGCCGGCGCTCAAGGTGAGTTAACAGGTTTGATGCTGATCCGCGCCTATCTTTCAGCGCAGGGCAATCCGCGCAAGAAGATCATTGTGCCGGATACCGCCCATGGGACAAATCCGGCGAGCTCCACGTTGTGCGGCTATGAGGTAGTGCAAATATCATCCAACGAGCAAGGGGTGATCGCTGCCGCGGCTGTGGCCAACGCCATGGACGAGGATGTAGCCGCATTGATGATTACCAACCCGAACACACTTGGGATTTTCGAGAAAAATATTGAAGCGGTCGCCGAGGTCGTGCACGACAAAGGTGGCTTGGTTTACTTAGACGGGGCCAATTTAAACGCCTTGATGGGAATAGCCAAACCGGGCCATATGGGCGTCGATGTGCTTCATATGAATTTGCACAAAACCTTTTCGACGCCGCACGGCGGTGGCGGGCCGGGCGCCGGTCCGGTTGGGGCAAAAACGTTCCTGCGCGATTTCTTGCCGACGCCTCGGATCCTAAAAACCGCTAACGGTTATGAGTTGATCGAGGACATGCCGACTTCGATCGGGCGTGTGCGATCATTTTTCGGCAATTTCGGCGTGCTGGTCCGGGCCTATGCTTATATTCTTTCGCTTGGCGGCGATGGACTGGAAGAAACCAGCCGGATGGCGCTGCTCAATGCCAATTACATCAGGAGCAAGTTGGAACGGCATTATCAGCTCGCGTACAACGAGCCGTGCATGCATGAGTGTGTGTTCAACGATCGGAACCAACACAGAAATGGCGTCTCCACTCTGGATATCGCCAAGCGTTTGCTCGATTACGGATTTCACCCGCCGACGATCTATTTTCCGCTGGTGGTTTCGGGAGCGTTGATGATCGAACCCACTGAGACTGAAACGCCGGAAACGCTCGATCGATTCATTGAAGCAATGATCGCGATCGCCCAGGAATCCCGCGAAACTCCCGAGTTAGTAAAGAATGCCCCGCATACCACTCCGGTACGTCGACTCGACGAAGCTAAGGCCGCTAGAAAACCCGTGCTTCGCTGGGAGCGGTCGGAAGTGGAACGCTAGTCTCTGTTCTTAACGCCTATATCATTGCAGGAGCGATTCGCCGACAATGGGTAGGGCCGACTAAGGTGTGACTCGGTAGTTGAGGCGGTTGTCTAGGTATTCGAAGCTGGCCGTGATGGTGAGTCGTTTCTTGTCGATCCAGGGCGGAATCGGTCTAAACGGCGCTGCCGCTTTCATTGCGCGCAACGCCTCATGATCGAGCAGATTCGACCCCGACGAGCGAATGATATGCGCGCTCTCCAACTCCCCACTGGCAAGAATGGTAAATTGCAGCAGAAGTTTTCCTTGTAAGCCGTACCTGAGAGCAGGCTCGGGGTACTCCCAGACAAACTCAATATTGCGTTTGATACTGCTGAAGTAAGTTATGTACTGGGGGTCTCGCGTGTTCAGCGCGATTGCCGCGTCGCCGCTAGTGTTTGCCGACGACCAATTGCCAGGCGGCAATAACTCCCGCATGGTGGGTAGCCTTCGTTCGGTTATCGATAAATTTTCTTCCTTTTCCGGTGGTCGGGGCGGTTCCCGCATTGGCGCCGGCTCAGGCTCTGGTTGTCTGAGTTCTTGCTCTTTTTTTAACTCGACTGTTTTTTGCGGCGGTGTCACGCGTTTGGCTGGCGTCGATCTTTTTACTTCAGGTGAATTTTTTTTCGCGATGATCGCGGGAGACCGGGAGCTTCGAGTCGGCACATCCGGCGGCAGCGAACTAAATTGGTTAGCGGCCGGCGCCTTGGCTTCTTCTTTTGCAGCAGGCAGCAACGATACGCTGATATTTTCCTGCGGAGGACGGCGCATGGAGGTTTGTGACCAGAGCAGCAGGAACGCTATATGGATGGCTAACGATGCGGCGAAGAAACCCGCCAGTGGTCGAGAGACGTATTCCACGATCGTATATTACTGCAGCAACAGTTGTCTAAGCAAATCTCGTGCTTGCAATGAAATCGATTGGTGAAATAATGCCAATAGAATAGGAGGACCTATGTTTGGTCTGGGGCTCGGAGAGCTGGTAATCGTTCTCCTCATCCTGATTATCTTGTTTAGTCGGCGCCTGCCCGACTTGGGCGATAGCTTGGGCAAAGGCATTCGAAAATTCCGCAGATCCCTCAAGGAATCCGACGAAATCGACATTACGCCAAATGAAGCCGCGAGCAAAGACAGGCCCGCCAAAAAGTCCCCCCTAGGCTAGGCCTCTTCTTCAGCTGCCAGTACGGTCGCGGTAAATTTTTTGACTGCTTTCGCTGGCTTTAAAAAAACAATCGTGAAAGGTACGGAATCTCCCGGGGGAATTTCGAAAGTCTTCAGCGGTCTCAAACGTTGCAAGTCTAAAATATCTTGTGCGGTCATGCCTCGGATGATTTTGGCCGAGATCGCGTTGCCGATCCACATTTCTTGCTGCTCGATGGCTTTTTCGTCCGAGTCATAGGTCTGACCGCCAATACGCACTTCTCGGATGACAACCGGATTTTGGTTCATCGCTACACCACTGACTACAAAGATTTCTCGGTTCCCTTGAATCACCTGATAACTGCCGCGCAACGATTGTAATGCCACCCGCTCCTTCAATAGGTCATTTCTGGCGATGGCCGCGCCAATCAAAGGAACTTTCTTTATCCAACGGTCCAAAACTTGGGGATAGGCGTATTGAAACGCAGTCGCTAGCGAGAAGAACAGGATCAACAAAGCGAACAAGGAAAAATAAGATAAAGTTGACGTTTGCTGATCGCGATAGGGCTCGAGACTCGAGATGTTGCTGGTTGGCATTGTCGGCGAGATCTCTTCGGAATTTTTTCCTGATCGCTTGGCGGGTTCACGATGGTCCGTTTCTCCTCTGACCCGCTGCGGTGGCGGATCCGGAGAAAGCGTGAAAGGTTCCTCAGATTTGACCTCGCCCGGTAATGACCACCGCTGCCTCTCTTGTTCGATCAATGAATCGACCGAATCCGGCGCAGGAAAATGGGTTGGCAGGGGAGCATTGATTTCGTGTCGGTTGCGATCGACCCGTGCTTCCTCATGTTCTGGCTCAAATACGAGATTCAACTCGCCGCCGTCATCGTCAACCGGCATTTCTGAGTCTACCTCTCTGGGCACCTCGACTGACGCATTCAGCTCACCTTCGAACGTGTGTTTGCAGCGAGAACAACGAAAGGCGGGAGTGGTACCGGTTACAATTTCGTCGGCCACCTTGTAAGTGGTCGCGCAGCTTGGGCATCTGACCAGCATTAATTGATTCCTTGATGAAAAGTAGATCGACGGAATGGAGAGATATCACGGGTATTTTAAGCCAATTCGCGAAAACTTCAAGGTTTTGATATCACGTTTTGTTTCGGCTGAATAAAAAATAGCGGAAAACGTCAAACAGGCAGGGTTAATGTGGAGCTAAGTGACTGGCAGCTGGTCCAAAAGTGTCAAGCTGGAGATATTGCAAGCTTTCAAGAACTGGTTTCGCGATATCATCAGAAGGTCTACATGGTCATCGTTGGCTTACTACGCAACCCGGATGATGCCATGGAGGTCGCGCAGGAGTCGTTTTTTCGCGCGTATCGAAAGATCACCAGCTTTCAAGGTCAATCGTCTTTTTATACCTGGCTTTACCGAATCGCGGTCAATATTTGTATCGATCACCAGAGGCGTGAAAAGAGGAGCCCTCTGGAGTTTCGCGAGAGCATGGATGAGGTTTTTGAACAGCAGAATGAAGTTGCCAGAGATCCGTTTTCAGATGTTCACGATCGCGAGCTGAGAGAGCAAATGTTGTCTGCAATAGATGATTTGACTCCCGAGCACAAAGCCGTCATCGTTCTGAGGACTTTGGAAGGCATGTCATATAAAGACATTGGCGAAATTCTCGGCTGCTCCGAAGGAACGGTCATGAGTCGCTTACATTATGCCCGAAAAAAACTTCAGCATAAGCTGAGCGCCTTTTTATGAGTAACTGTGAAACTACTAGAGAAACTATCGGAGCCTGGCTCGATGGCGAACTCGCCGCGGCGCAAGCCGAGGCTACCGGCCGCCATCTCGAAGTGTGCGCCGCCTGTCGCGAAGAGCGGCACCGGTTGGAACGTCTCCACTCCACTATGCAGTTGGCCTTGGAAGCGAGTGGGTCAGAGATTCAATTTGAGCCATTTTGGCAGGGCGTACAGCGACGCATCGCGCAGAAGAGGCATTGGTACGACGAACTCGGCGATCGGATTCGAGGCACCTTCAACGCTCCTAGGCTTGCTTGGGCCATTCCCGCAGTGATCGTAATCGTGCTTGCAGGATTGTCCATCAATTCGTTCTTCCCCAATGCAAAAATCGTCACCCAGAGTGATAATTTGGCTACGGTTGAATCAATCGATGCATACGGACGCAATGTCGCCCTGCTACATGAAGGTGAAACGAACACCACGGTGATTTGGCTGTACCAACCTCAAGAAAACGAGAATGACTCTTCCACGGAACCTTCTGAAACTAAGCCTTCTTTCTAGCCTCTTGTTGTTGGCGGTGTACGCGGAAGGCGCCGAGACTGGATCGAGGCCCGTTCAGGTAAAGATCGGCACCATACTAGCAACAAACGAAAGCGACCAGTTCGATGCGCGGCTTAAGCCAATGGAGAGGCAATTGAAAGT
>JAICEJ010000033.1 GCA_025924215.1 Candidatus Binatia bacterium | reverse complement strand
TCTCATGGGTTCAGAGGTTTGGTTCCTAAGATTTCAGGTGGACTGGCATACCATGGCAGACGCCACAACCGGAGGAAAAGGATTTAGCTATCCGCTGATGTCCCGCATAAATCCGGTGTACGCCGTCGCCTACATACTGGCGGCCATAGTCGCCATCCCGTGGTGGCGCCACCTGGGGTTGATAGGTTAAGCCGGTTCGCGCCATGGACCACCGTCAAGCCTTCAGCCCCACCGCCGAACATCCGCAAGCAAAGTCCGGAAAGCATCAAAGATCGTTGTGGTAGATCGCCTCAACCACCGGCCCAGTTAACTCGTCGGAGGCTCCGTCGAAGCAGATCTGTCCGTTTTTAAGTCCGACAACCCGGGCGGCGTACTCGCGGGTCAACTCTAAGGTGTGCAAGCTCACCAATGCTGTAATCCCGTCTTCTTGACAGACTTGTTTTAGAATATCGAGCACGACACCGGACAGCTTGGGATCGAGGCTCGAAACAGGTTCATCGGCCAGAATAAGCGCCGGCTCTTGCATCAAAGTACGAGCGATCGCCACTCGTTGCTGTTCACCGCCGCTGAGCTCGTCGGCGCGACGGTAGGCATGATCCAGCAGTCCCACGCGATTAAGATTGATTAAAGCCTTGCGCTTTTCGTCTCGGGTAAAACTTCGCAGCGTGCTGCGCAGCGCCGATTGATACCCCAACCCTCCGGACAGAACATTGTCGATCACCGACAAGCGCTTGATGATGTTGAACTGTTGAAAAATCATGCCGACCTTGCGTCTGAGCCGTCGCAGTTCGGTTTGCTTCAACCGCACGACATCGACCAGCGTGCCGGCGCCATTCGCTGTAATCAGCCCCATGGGCAATCGGATATGCCCGGAGCTGGGCTCGACGAGCCGGTTGATGCAGCGCAGCAAAGTCGATTTTCCCGAGCCGCTGAGCCCGATGATGCCGACGAATTCGCCGCGATGAACGGATAAATTGATGCCGCAGAGCACCGGAACATTGCTATCGTAGGATTTATGGAGATCCTCGATTTCTAGAATGATCACGGCTGTTTTCTTTGCAAGCTTGCTTTTAGGGGGATACCGGCAATATCGAACGCTTGACGCACCGAATCATAGTCTCGATCACTGGCGGGAACGAAACCGTCGATCTGGTAGAGATCCCGCATCATCTGCTTGCCTTTAGGATCGCCACTCAGCTGCAAAAAAATCTCTTCCACTTTTTTCGCGATGGCTTCATCGAGATTGCCGTTGATCACTAAATTGTCTGCGGGAATCGGGTCGGAGAAAGCAATCGCCCTAATCTTGTTCACGTCCTCGGGATTCTTCAGATAGCGCATCCATGCGGTATCATCGCCGTCGGGCGAATTAGCATAGGTCGCCCCGGCGTCGACTTTGCCATTGAGCACCGCGAGCACCGTCGCATCATGCCCCCCCGAATACAGAATCTGTTTGAAGTCGCGAACCGGATCGATGCCGCGTTCCTTGAACATCTTACGCGGGAAAATGTTGCCCGTGGTTGATAGCGCGTCGCCGAAAGCGAAAGTTTTGCCGCGCAGGTCCTCGAGCCTCTGGATGCCGCTGTCTGCCCTCGTGATGATCGCGGCATAGTATGAAGCGATTCCCTTGCGCTCGGACTTAAGAACGACCTTCACGTTAGCTTCATTCTTCGCTAATACGTACGAGGCGGGAGTTAAGAAGGCGACATCGAGTTTGTTAACCCGGAGCGCTTCGACGACTCCGGTATAATCCGCTGCGACGAAGGGTTGAATTTCCATACCCAATTGTTTTTGCAGTATGTCGACGATCGGCTGAGCGTTTTGCATCACTTGTTGAGCATCTTCCGCCGGTACGAAGCCGACGCGAAGCACCTTAGCCGATTTGCCGGAATCGCCGCAGCCAAGCAGGCAGAGGATTATCAGGAATGCGGCGTAAACGCGTGGTCTGTGTCGTGCGAGCATCATTGATGATTATCGTGTCAGATTTGCCGCTACAGGAGCAACGTTTTAACCATCGGCCAAGCTGGGGGGGCGATTTTAGCGGCTTGCAACTTCTTCCAACAATTCTTCGGCTTTTTGTTTGTGCTTGGCGTCGTCCGAGAATTGGATAGGTAAATTCCGGATCGAGGAGAGCATAGTGCGGGCAGCCTGAAAATCTTCCATACCCATATAAGTATTTGCCAATTCGAGCCGGCTTATAATGACGGTCGGATTGAGCGCGATGGCTTTTTTTAAATACTCCACTGATTTTTCCATGCTGCCTTGCGGTAGAGAGCGGCCGTACAGAACCGAAGCCAACACGCGGCTCATTTTCCCGATTTCAGAGATCTTTCGATGCCAGACGCCATAAGCATGATAAGCAAACCCATTGTTCGGATCTAAGGCAAGCGATTTTTCCAGCGCCGCGCGGATTTCCTCCGCTAGTTCCACCTGCCTTGCAACCGGAGAAACGACGGCTGTGAGACCTAAGGAGGCCCCTAAGTAAAAATAACCCCAGGTCGAGTTGGGGTTGGCTTTGATGGCTCGGCGGGCATAATCTTCGGCCGTTTGATAATCCTTTAGACGTCTTTCCTTCCAATCGGAGATTGATTCGGGGATCATGTCACCCAGATCGATATAGGCGCGAGACAGTTTGATAAGAGCTTCAAAATTCTGAGCGTCCAAACGCACAATTTTCAGCAACTCATTGGCGGCTTCTTTGGGCTTGAATTGAGCATAGAGCCGGTCGGCATTCTTGTGCAGCTGCGCAATCTCGACACTGTCATTGCGACACTGCGGGCATCCGCCTTTGGCATCCAGAGGTGCAGCCTCTTCAACCTGCGCAGCCCATGCCGGCGATGCCAGAATGATGATCAGAGTCCAACTGCCGAAGCTCTGCGCCAGCATGAATTATCCTATAGATAACGGCTTTCCGGCCTCATCTATGGCAACGTACACGACCTCAGCTGCGGTGACTCGGACGGTATGCCGTGGCTTGTCAAGTCTTTCCGCTTCAACTTCTACCCGAACGGTTAACGAAGTCGTTCCCTGACGTTGTATCGAAGTGTAAAAACTCACCACGTCGCCGACATACACGGGGGCAATGAATTCGACTTCCCGCATTGCGCGGGTAACGAAATTTCGAGGAGCCTTACGCGACGCCGCCACTCCCCCAGCGAGATCGATATGACTCAGAATGACGCCGCCAAAAATGGTTCCGTGCGCATTGGTGTCTCGCGGAAGCATCGTCACACGCAGAGTCGGTTCACGAGTCTCAGCCATCCGCAGCCACCCAAGAGCTTGGGAACAATATTCAGTGAGAGACAACTAAAGGTAAGTCAACCAGCTCGAATACTTGCTTTGCCTTCCTTTCACCACTTCGAAAAAAGATGCTTGAATGTCCTCGGTGATTGGGCCGCGGCGGCCGGCTCCGATCTGTCTGTCATCTATCTCGCGAATAGGCGTCACTTCAGCGGCAGTTCCGGTAAAAAACGCTTCATCAGCGGTATAGAGTTCATCGCGCGTAAACCGTTCTTCGATGACCTGATAATCTTTGCCGCGAGCCAGAGTGATGATCGAATCTCGAGTGATGCCCGGTAAAATCGAAGTCAGCGGTGTCGTTTTCACCTTACGATCGCGCACGATGAAAATGTTTTCGCCGCTCGCTTCCGAAACATAACCTTCGGCATCGAGCATGATGGCTTCGTCGTAACCGGCCTTTTTAACCTCGTGTTTGGCAAGCACCGAATTGATGTAGTTGCCGGCTGCCTTGCTTTTGGTCATCATCACGTTGACGTGATGGCGAGTGAACGATGAGACTTTGGCGCGGATGCCGTTCCTGAGCCCTTCATCTCCAAGATAGGCGCCCCACGGCCAAACAGCGATACTCACATGAACCGGATTATTTGGCGCGTACAGGCCCAAATCTCCAATCCCGACGAAAGCAACCGGTCGGATGTAACACTCCTTCAGTCGATTAGCACGAATGACTTGAAGGGTTGCCTCCATCAGCTGTTCGACTGAATACGGCAACGGAAACCCGAGTATGTTGCCCGAATCCCAGAGCCGGCGCAGATGTTCCGGTAAGCGAAATACCGCGGAACGGCCATCCGACAATTCGTAGCAGCGAATTCCCTCGAAATATGCGGTTCCGTAATGCAACGCATGTGTCAGCACATGGACGGTCGCATCCTCCCAGCGCACCAACTCGCCATCGAGCCATATCTTTTCGGTCTTGAGCGACATAACTAAGCTTTCGTCATCTCGGCACTGCTGCACTAGTGTACGTGCCCATCAGAGTGCCAGCAAGGGCTCTCCAAAAAAAAGGCCACCACAATAAGGGTGGTGGCCCGGCATGGATCGTCAATTATGTTACAAACCTTTTTTGATGTTCGGCGCTGGTTTGAAACCCACTGTGCGGCTAGCTTTAATGTTGATGACGTCGCCCGTTTGAGGATTTCTACCCTTGCGGGCTTTGCGGGATCGTACGGTAAAGGTGCCGAACCCGGGAATTTGGAATCGTTTACTCTTCTTGATCGCCTTGGAGATACCTACGAAGGTCGCATCCACTGCTTCACCCGCTGCTCTTTTGCTGATGTTTGCGCTTTTCGCCACAGAGTCGATGAGTTCACTTTTCGTCATTGTCTTCTGCTCCTCCTTGCAAGCTGATCGGTCGGTATGATCGTCCAAAAGCAGGTCGAAATAATCATGGATTCATCCTGAAATGTCAAATACTTTATCTCCTGTTCAAGCGCTCATACAGCAGCCCGTAACGAACTCCCTGGTCGCTGACAATTAGCTCCCGGGCGCCGAACAAGGTCATCATTCTGTCGATCAAACACGCGCCCGCAAGAATCACGTCGGCTCGTTTCGGTTCGAGTCCCGGAATACTCTTACGCTGCGCGAGAGTTTTACTTCGGTATAGCCGCACCTGCCGTTGGACCTCAACATGCGTTAAATGGCTGCCATGTACCACGCTGTGCGCGTATCGAGTCAACTTTTTTTCGACGGCGGCCAAGGTGGTGAAGGTTCCCGCGGTTCCTACCCAAGTCGAAGCGACAGCAAGATCGCCCCAGTGTTCCCCTAAGGCCGCCAACTCGTTGTCGATGGCGCTCGTCAAATCAGCGAATTCTTCGGCGCCAACGGGATCAGAGCGAAGAAACCGCTCAGTCAAACGGGACGATCCGAGGTCAAGGCTCAAGGCATGTGTAACACCGGAATCATTGCCGCGGATAAATTCCGTACTGCCGCCGCCGATGTCGATCACCAGCAGTTCTTTCCCGATCAGTGGAAGTCCTCTCTGCGCGGCCAAAAAAGAATAGGCCGCTTCATCATCGCCGGTGATGACACGGACATCGAGTCCCAGCTCCAGCCGCCAGCGTTGCCGCACTTCGAAACTGTCGCGGGCGTCGCGAAGAGCGCTGGTTCCGACCGCTATCACTTCGCCAACACCCAACGTTTGGCACGCATCCAAGTACCCGCGCAACACTGCCGAACTTCTCTGCTCTCCCTCGTGGCTGATCAACCCGGTCCGATCAACACCTTGCCCCAGACGAGTAATCTCCGCCAGATCATCCAGCACTCTGAAACGACCGCCGTCTCTGAGCTCCGCGATCAGGCACAGGATCGTATTAGTGCCAATATCGATGAAAGCACAACGCGGAGAGATCATGGTTGCGCCGCAGCATCGAGCGGCGAAGATGAGTTTAGGAACTCGGTACGATCACGGTCGAGCTCTTGAACCCAAGCGGCCATATCGGCCAGTGCTCTTTGCGACATCGCTTCCTTTTTGGCCTTGCCACGGAGATCTCCGGATAACGGCGGCAACAGGCCGAAGTTGACGTTCATCGGCTGAAATTTTGTTCGCTGCGAATCAGTGATGTAACGCAACAGGGCGCCCAGAGCGGTGCTCTCGGGCGGCACCCGAGGCGGTTGATCGGACAGCAACCGCGCGGCATTCACTCCGGCTAGTAAACCGGTTGCGGCGGATTCGATGTAACCTTCAACACCAGTCATCTGGCCGGCAAAAAATAAAGTGCCGCGCTGGCGCCATTGCAAGGTGGGCAACAAGTGGAGCGGTGAATGGATAAACGTGTTGCGGTGAAGACTACCCAGGCGAATAAATTCGGCACGCGCCAATCCCGGAATCATGGCAAAGACACGGCGCTGCTCGGGGTAAGTCATTTTGGTTTGAAACCCCACCAGATTGTACAGCGTCCTTTGGCGATTTTCCTGACGCAGTTGGACCACCGCGTATGGGCGCCTGCTGGTGCGTTGATCGACAAGTCCCACTGCCCGCATCGGCCCGAACGCTAGAGTGTCCTTGCCGCGATCGGCCATCTCTTCGATGGGCATGCAGCCTTCGAACGGCACGAAGCGCTCGAAACGATGCGTCGGCACACGGTCGGCTTTGACCAGCGCATCGACGAAAGCGTAATACTCCTGGCGCGTCAGCGGCAGGTTTAGGTAATCGTCGCCATCACGATCGTATCGCGAGGCTCTGAAGGCGATATCCATGTCGATGGATTCGGCAGTTACAATCGGTGAGATCGCATCATAAAAGTAGAGATACTCTTGGCCCAGGAGCGACGCCACTTCTTGCGCCAGAGCCGGCGAGGTCAGTGGTCCGCTGGCCAGTATAACCATGCCCGGGGGAATTTCCCGAACCTCCCGGCGGATAACCGTCACCCCCGATAATGCTTCGACAGCAGCGGTCAAGGCACGCGCGAAAATCTCGCGATCCACCGCCAATGCGGATCCGGCGGGCACCCGCGCCACTTCCGCGGTCCTGATAATCAGCGAATCGAGCTTGCGCATCTCTTCCTTTAACAGACCAGCCGGCGCGGATAAGGAATTGGAGCGCAGCGAGTTGCTGCAGACCAGCTCGCCGAGATCACCTGAAGCGTGCGCCTCGGTCATGCGGCGCGGCCGCATCTCGAACAGCTCCACGCGAACACCCCGACGCGCGAGCTGGTAAGCGGCTTCCGAGCCGGCCAGTCCGCCGCCGACTATGCGGACGATTTTTTCCATCGAGTTACTCCGGGACCGGCATCGAAAAGCCGCACTCTTTGTTGCGGCAGCGCCTGCTGCGACCGGCCCGTTTGGTAACCTTCTCGACCAAGATAGGAGCGTTGCAGTCCGGGCATGGCCCTGGCACTGGCTTGTCCCATGTAGCAAACTTACAATCCGGATAACGATCACAGCCGTAGAACATTTTGCCCCAGCGCGATTTACGTTCTTTCACGTTGCCTTCGCCGCAGTCCGGGCACTTGATGCCAAGATCCACCGGTTTTTCCAGAGGACGTATGGTCTTACATTCGGGATAGCCGCTACAGCCGAGAAATTTGCCGTACTTGCCCCAACGAAGAAGCATCGGCCTGCCGCAGTTCTCGCAACTTTCGTCGACCGGCACTTCTTCAGCGACTTTGAGTTCGCCGTTCTCATCGCGGCTGAAATTTTTGGTGCTTTTGCATTCAGGATATTGAGGGCAGGCTAAGAACTCGCCGTTGCGTCCCCATTTAATGACCATCCTTGCGCCGCATTTTTCGCACGGGATTTCCGTCGGCACCTCTTGCCGCTTGACGTCGCGCATCTCGGTTTCCGCTTTCTTGAGATCGCGCGAGAAGGGCGTGTAGAAGCGCTTCATCGCTTTGGTCCACTTCTCTTTCCCTTCTTCTATCTTGTCCAATTCGTCTTCCATCCCGGCGGTGAACTCAACATTGAGAATGTCGGGAAAGCTTTCTACCAGCAGATCGGTCACTAAGAAGCCCAAATCGGTCGGCGCTAAGGTGCGCCGCTCATCCTGAGCCACATATTCACGGTCGATGATATTCGAGATGATCGCGGCGTAAGTTGACGGCCGTCCGATACCTTTCTCGTCGAGTTCTTTAATCAGCGAGGCCGGTGTGTAACGCGGCGGCGGCTGAGTAAAATGTTGGCGCGGATCCATCGAGAGCAGGGAGAGGGGGTCGCCTCTTCGTAGATCGGGCAACACGCCATCGCTATCTTGAGCCTCGCGTTCCGCCTCGTCTTCACCGTCTTCAGTTTCTTTGCCGGCCGGAGCATCTCGCCCTTCGATGTAAACTTTCATGAAGCCGTCGAACTTGATCTGCTGTCCGGTGGTGCGAAACAGCGCTTCTCGCACCGGAATCTCAAAACTCGTCTGATCAAATACCGCCGGCACCATTTGGCTGGCAACAAACCGATCCCAGATCAGCGAGTAGAGTTGGAAAGCGTCGCGGCGCAAATACGGCCGAACTCGCGCCGGGGTGTACTCCAGCGAAGTCGGTCGAATCGCCTCATGAGCGTCCTGCGCGCCCTTTTTCGAGCGATAGCTGTTTGGCTTGCCTGGAAGATAGTTTTTTCCATACTGCGCGCCTATGAACTGGCGCACTGCGGCAAGCGCGTCGTTGGACACGCGGGTCGAATCGGTCCGCATGTAAGTAATCAAACCTACGGAACCTTCCTGCCCGAGCTCAACGCCTTCGTAGAGTTGCTGGGCCAATTGCATGGTTCGTTTGGGCTGAAAACCCAATTTTCGCGCCGCCTCTTGTTGCAGTTTGCTGGTGACAAACGGCGGCGTCGGATAGCGCCGTCGCTCCTTCTTCTCGACTTCGCCGATAATCCATGACGCGCCGTCAAGAGACTTGACGATCTCCTGCACCATGGGCTCGTTCTCGAGTCGGAATTTCTTGTTGTCTACCTTGTTTCCTCGCCATTGAACGAGCCGGGCTTTGAACGACGGTGGCAGACGTCCTTCGAGAAGAGCTGTCAAAGACCAGTACTCTTGCGCGGTAAAGGCCCGTATCTCCTTTTCGCGCTCGCAAACCAACCGCACCGCCACGGACTGTACGCGCCCCGCACTGAGGCCGCGCCTGACTTTGTTCCAAAGCAGCGGGCTCAATTGATAACCCACCAGACGGTCGAGCACCCGTCGCGCGATTTGCGCGTCGAACTTGTTGCGGTCCAATTCGAGCGGATTCGCGATCGCCTCCTGGACCGCCTTCTTGGTGATCTCGTTGATCAAGACGCGATGAACGTTCTTGCGATTCTTGGCCACTTGATCGGCGATATGCCATGCGATTGCTTCGCCCTCTCGGTCAGGATCGGACGCAAGATAAATCTTCTCCTTGCCCTTGGCCGCTTTTTTCAAATCGTCAATAACTTTTTTCTTCGCCTGGATGACATGGAAGTCAGGCTCAAAATTTTTCTTGACGTCGACACCGAGTTTGCTCTTGGGCAGATCGACCACATGGCCAACGGAAGCTTTGACTTGATAATCTCGACCCAAGTATTTTTCCAGGGTCTTGGCCTTGGCGGGAGATTCCACGATGACTAGATTTTTTGCTGGCATAACCCTCAACCCCATCCTTGTTGTCTAACACTATGAACAGTTTAACATTCCGCTGAATAGCGATTGCCCGGGAGTTGCTTGAGAAACCCTTGCAACTCAAGTTCCAAAAGAATTTGCGACACTCTCGAAGCCGAGAAGCCGCTGGCTTCGATCACTTCATCGATGTGCAACGAACGCTCCTGAAGCAAGTCAAAAATCTTGTGCGTTTCGGGTTGCGCATCGACCGGCAAGGTTCGCAGCGCCGCCGGTTGACGATCACGCGCGACTAACTGCGGCGCAATCTCTTCGAGAATGTCATCGACGTCTTCAACCAGTTTGGCTCCCTGGCGAATCAGGCGATGGCCACCGCGACTGCGGCTTGAGCCCACTTCTCCCGGGACAGCAAAAACTTCTCTCCCCTGTTCCAGCGCGATCGCAGCGGTGATTAACGACCCGCTCTTCTCAGTGGCTTCGACCACCACTACACCTGCTGAAAGACCGCTGATCAGGCGATTACGCGCCGGGAAATTGAACGCCAGGGGCGGAGCGCCGAGCGGCAACTCGGAAATCACAGCGCCGTTCTCGCTGATCCGATGATAAAGCTTCCGATGCTCCGGCGGATAAGCTCGGTCCACCCCCGACCCCAGTACCGCAATGGTTCGGCCGCCAGCGTTGAGGGCTTCATCGTGAGCCACGCCATCGATGCCCCGGGCCATACCGCTGATCACGGTAAAGCCCAGAGAAGCCAGGCCGCGACACAGATCACGAGTTACTCGCCGCCCATAGTTACTCGCACTGCGCGTGCCAATCACGGCTACGGCCTTATCATCTTCCTGCCGAATCTCGCCCTTTACGTATAGACAAGGAGGCGGGTCAGCGATGCTGCGCAAACGAGCTGGATAGATTCCGCTGCCAAATGGGATGATTTTCACTCCCGCTTCTTCGGCGCGCTGCACCTCCTGCTCAACCTCATCCCATTGCGTAAAAGCTAGCAGCCCATCGACTGCTTTGCGGTCGATTCCTTCAATGGCAGAGAGTTCAGCGGCTGTAGCCGATAACGACTGGGTGGGATCGGCGAAGTGGCTGGTCAGCTTTTTAAAACTGATACAGCCTAACCCTTTGATCCGAGTCAGCGCAAGCCACAAAGCAAGTTCACTGTGATCCGGCTTGGACAAAGACACCCCTCAAGAAAGTTACGCATGCCTGAATCACATTCGTTCCAGGTTTGTCAACTGCCATGCAGAACGCTTGAGCAGGATTAAGAGGATAAGCGAAATTTCCGAGGAAGGCTAGAACTCGCTATTAACAATCCGCGATAAGCTTCGACGGGTGTTGGCAGCATGTTGAATTTGCGAACCTTTCTACAACATCAACAGCTTTGGATGCTCATAACAGAATGCACTTTGCTGCGAATGAGACATCACAGAAGCAATCAGACACATTTCTGCACAAGTCGTACAAATCCGACGCATTTGCTGCGCTATAAGCGCAATCGGATCGCACCCTGTAGGATGATAGGAAGTATTACTGCATTTAGCGCAAGACGGCTCAAACGAAACTGGCAACGACGTAGAAACTTCAGGCTTGCTGCAGAGTAGACTTCGTTTGGCCGCGCCGCTTGCCGATGGCCAGATGATCTTTGGCATTTCGTGATCTATCTTCGTTGCTCGCGCCGCGCGCGCAGGAAGAGCCTAATCGGCGTGTGCTCCAATCCTAAGCTGTCGCGCATCTGATGAATCAAATATCTGCGGTAGCCTTCGCCGACCGCAGATGGCGTGTTTACAAAAAGAGTGAAAGTCGGGGGACGCGTGCCGGTTTGAGTACCGTAATAGAATTTTACCGGCCGTCCCTGGTTCAGCGGCGCGGGATGCGCTTTGACAATTGTCTGTAACTCTTGATTGAGAGCCGAGGTTGAAATCTTGCGCTGATACGCTTTGAGCAATCGGCCGGCGGTGTCAAGCATTTTTCTCACCCCAAAGCCGGTCGCAGCCGAGATAAATGCTACAGGAACATGTTCGAGGAATGACAAATGATAATAAACCTCGGCGCGATAGGCTTCGACATCCTTGTCATCCTTAGCCGGCAAATCCCATTTGTTAATCGCCAGCAGTAGCGCCTTGCCACGTTGGTACGCATAGGCCAAAATTTGAGCGTCCTGGTCGGTCACTCCTTCCGCTGCATCGATGACATGAATGACAAGATCGCCTCGATCGACAACGCGGAGCGCGCGTTGCACGCTAAACCGCTCAACCTTATCGTCGATCCTGGCCTTGCGCCGCATCCCGGCAGTATCGACGAGAATACAAGGCAGACCGTTTAGTTCGAAGGGCGTGTCCAGGGCATCTCGGGTGGTTCCAGGTTTTGAGTGAACCACGGAGCGCTCAAAGCCAAGCAAGCGGTTCGTAAGCGTCGACTTGCCAGCATTGGGACGGCCAATAATGGTTATGCATAGCGGCGCTTCCGGTTTTTCTTGCGCCATTTGATCGTCAGCTTCCGGCTCATCCGGAAACAGGCTGACGATCTCACTCATAATGTCCGACACACCGATGCCGTGCTCCGCCGAGAGCGGGTACAACCGATCCAAACCCAAAGAATAAAACTCATATAGGTTGTCTTGTTTCTTTAGAGTATCGAGTTTGTTGACCGCGAAAAATACCGGCTTGTTGGCTTTGCGAAGCTGCTTGATGGCTTGTCGATCGATGGGGTTAAGCCCGCCCTTGCCGTCAAGCAGAAAGAGAATCACGTCAGCTTCCGAGATGGCACTCCGGGTCTGTTCCTGGACCCGCTCTTCGAGACCGCCTTCAGCCTCGCTGTCCAGACCTCCGGTATCCACCAGCAGGAATTTCTTACCGGACCATTCGGCAGCTCCATAGTTGCGATCACGAGTGACGCCGGGAAGGTCGTGAACAATAGCTTTGCGCTCGCCGACCAGGCGATTAAAGAGCGTCGATTTGCCGACATTGGGCCGCCCGACAATAGCCAAAATCGGCAGCTTCCCTACGGCGTGGTTCTGGCGCGGCGCCGGCTCGACCATCTTACAAACCCATCTCCGTTAAAGCGTAGGGATTTTGCGTCCAACCCTGATCGACCCGGATGAACAACTCCAAGTATATTTTGCAACCCAGCAAATTTTCCAGCTCTTCGCGAGCGCGCTGGCCGATCTCTTTCAGCATCGCGCCTCTTTTGCCGATTAGAATCGGCTTGTGCGACTCGCGCTCGGTGTGGATTGTCGCTTGAATTACAATCAGATTCTTCTCCTCTTTTTCGGTGAATTCATCGATGCTCACGCCGACGCCGTAGGGGATCTCCTCGTGGGTGAGCAAGAATACTTTCTCACGGATAATCTCGGCGGCAAGAAATCGCTCGCTCTGATCGGTAAACTCTCCTTCCGGAAAAAACTTCGGTCCCTCGGGCAAAGCTTTTTCGACCAGATCCAATACCAGGGGCAGGTTTTCTCCTTTGAGGGCGCTGATGGGGACGATTTCCTTACCGGGCAACAGTTCCGCGCAACGTTGGATCAGCGGCAGCAGCTTCCCCTTGGAAACCAAGTCGATTTTGTTCAAAAGGATGAACACCGGACTCTTTACGCCTCGCAGAGTTTGGGCAATTCTTTCGTCTTCCGGGCTGATTCTGCTGCGCGAGTCGAGCAGCCACAGCACGCCATCGACTTCATGCAAACTCTGCAGGGCCACCTCGACCATGCGCCGGTTCATCAGCGAGCGCGCCTGGTGTATTCCCGGGGTATCCAGAAAAACGATTTGCGAGCGCGAGCTGGTTTTAATGCCGGTGATGCGATTGCGCGTCGTCTGAGGTTTGGGCGAAACGATTGCAACTTTTTCCCCGAGCAGATTATTCAGCAACGTCGACTTGCCGACGTTGGGCCGGCCGACGATTGCAATGTAGCCTGATCGAAAAGGCGGTTCTTTGTCGCTCTTTTTCTTTGCGCTTCCCTTTGTCATAACTTCCGATCTATAAACTAGATTATGGCACGGTCCAATCAACCTTCAAAGTCGCCGATCTTAAAACAGCTCGGATATCGTGCCACTTAAGCTCACACCTTTGATGAAGAAGCGGCTTACGCGCCGCGCTCAGGAAATGATCGCGCGCTCTCTGCCGCACTTTCCCGAATTGAACGAAAGAACGATCACCGTGGGATATACGCGCAAGCACCTCGGCAGCGCGAGCATCATTTATCGCGGTGGCAAAATCGCGCGGCTGATCATCCGCTTTAAAGTCCGGAAATTAACTTACCAGACGATCGGGCATGAGCTCACGCACCTGGTGCAGGCACTGGTGCGCGGTGACCGCCCGCATAGGAATTCAACCGATGTGCCGAAAATTCCGTACGGCGAGAAGCCGTGCGACATCTGGACGCTGGCACGTCACGAGCTCTTCTGCGACGATCCACCGACCTACATCAAAATGCCCCGAATCGTGCGCGAGCATTGGCTCGACTATGCTGAACCCGTGCGCAGATTGTGCATCGCAGCCATCGAACAGCGGATCACCCAGCGGCTTTACATTCACTGGCTTGAAACAGAAGTCGGCAAGCTGATCAAGGCTGCGCCCCGCCGGCAGTTGTTTCCAGCGCAGCTTAGCTTGCCGTTTGCCGATTCGAATAATCCAGACTCCTAGTCAATACAGCTTTATCATTGCGTCTACTTCTTTGAGCTCTTCAGCTGTTAGCTGCCAATCGCTGGCTTTTACATTGCTCACGACTTGTTCAGCCTTGGTCGCGCCGGAGATCACGGAGCAAACAGGCGGCTGCGCCAGTAGCCATGCCTGCGCCAGCTCATTGACGCCACGCCCCCGAGCCTTGGCCCAGGCCGCTAATCGACGGACCCGATCGTAGTTAGGCTCGGTCATGAGCTCTTGCACATTTCTGGTAGTCGCGCCGCGAGAGCCTTCGGGCGCCGGTTTCCCTTGCTCGTATTTGCCGGTGAGAAAGCCGCCTGCCAGCGGGTAATAGGGAACGAAGCCCACTCGATGAGCGCGGCAGTAGGGTAAGACTTCTCTTTCAACATCGCGCCGTAGCAAATTGTACTCGGATTGAATAACCACAAAGGAGGACCAGCCTCTCAATTCGGCCAAAACGTTGGCGTGAGCCAACTGCCATGACGCATAGGCCGACGCGCCAATGTAGCGCACTTTACCCATACGAATGACGTCATCCAGGGCCCGCAACGTCTCCTCGATCGGCGTCGAAGCATCCCAACGATGGGTATAATAAAGATCGATATGGTCGGTTTGCAGCCGGCGCAAACTCGCATCAAGCGCCTGCATCATGTGGTAACGCGATGCGCCCCAAGAGTTCGGATCGGTTTTTCTCGGAAATGAAAACTTGCTGGCCAAGACCACTTGATCCATGCGCCCTTTCAGGGCATGTCCCAAAGTTTCTTCGGACCGGCCTTCGGTGTAAACGTTAGCGGTATCGAAAAAATTTACTCCAAGATCGAGGGCTTGATTTATGATGCTGTCGACATCGGCCTGGCCTACTTCCTTTGAACCGAAACGATTGGCGCCAAGCCCAATCGCAGAAACGCGCACCCCGGCATTGCCCAGCTGACGGTACTCCATGGAATCTCCTTCAGGTGATTGAGAGAAAATTATCTGTTTCGCAGGAACTCAGAGAGAGCGACGACATTACCCCGGCGAGTAGGTCCATGAGAACGACTCCTGCCGCACTTCCAGCACTCGGTGAATTGTCCTTCGATCTCCTCAGCGCAGGCGCCACAGGTCCATGGCTTCTTGACCGACTTCAACGGCGCCATGGTTTTTTTTAAGATCGTCCTGGCCCTGACAAGCTGCTCATCGTCAACCCACAGTTCGGGCCAGCAATCGATGGGCGGGAGTTCGCCCGCGGCAGTGGAAAGATCAAGATTTTTGGTGACGCACGCAATACCGTAGGTGCCCAGAACGTTTCTCAAATGGCCGATCATCAGGGGATCTTTGGCACAATATACCTTCTTCATCGATTTTTGATTACGATGCTCAGCCGCGCCGCAGCACCTCTTCTTTTAACTTCAAAACTTCTCCCAGCCAAAGTGAACGCTCCAAATGATCGCCATAACTGTCGCCGGTTGATGGATGGACCAACACGGTTAAGCCTTGCCGATTGACCATCAACCAGGGAACAACTCGGGCGAATTCGTCATTTGCAAAGAGCGCCTGATACATAGCCTGCGGATGAGGTCCAACGGGCTCGTCATGCCAGCTGCCAAGCTGAACATTGAAGTTCGCCAGCCCTGCGCGTACCCGCGCCGCTGCTTCACGGCTCGCCGGATCATAGTAAATATGCGCGTGATACCCTTTTATCTCCCGTTGGCTCATAAATGGGCTCCTTGAGGCTTCCCAGTGTTGTACCAAATCTGCTCGGCGGATTCCAAACCACGCCGGTAATCCAAGGCGCTGAAGTTACATTGACATTGTCTAATTATTACGGCTAAGTCTTTGCCAAGGCACAAAGACATCGGCTTAAAGGAAATTCCATCTGGGCCGAACATATCAAATTGACTCCGCAAGAAGCAAAGCAAAATTCGACCAATGCAGACGAGGTGCGCCGATGCAGTCTTCAAAAGAAATCGAAGAGTTGAATGATCTCCTGCGCGGCCGCTGGGTTTCCGGATTGTGGAACCTCGACCACGGGGAACGGCCGTCCGCTCCCAAGACACGGGTCCAGCCGCATCTTTGGAAGTGGCACGATATCTACGATAGTTTGATTCAGGCCAAAGAAAAGATCACCGTCAGCCGCGGCAGTGTCGAGCGGCGTGTCATCCGGCTGGTTAATCCCGGCTTATCGGAAACCCAGATGACCAGCCACACAATCCTTCTTTCTTTTCAGCTCATTCAGCCCGGCGAAGTCGCGCCGGCACACCGGCATACGATGTCCGCATTTCGATTTATCTTGCACGGCCATGGCGCTTACACCAACGTCGATGGCCAGAAGATGATCATGGAAGATGGAGATTTGATTCTGACGCCGCAAGGCTCCTGGCATGAACACGCGCATGAAGGCGACGAGAACATGATCTGGATCGACGGTCTCGATGTTCCCTTCATCCAAGCGCTGCAGGTAATATCGTTTGATCCCTATCCCCAGGGACGGTTGCCGGTTCAAGAGCGGCCCGATCCTGAAATGTATTATGGCCTAACCCGTCCGGTTGGCGAGACGGAAACGAACCCACCCCTGCTGCACTACCATTGGCGCGACACTTACGAGTCGCTGCAACAATTAGCCCGCACAACCACGAATCCTTTCGACGGCGTCGCCATGGAATATGTAAATCCCGCCACCGGAGGTCCAACCTTGCCGACGATGTCGTGCCAAATTCAAATGCTGCGACCGGATGAAAGTACCAAAGCTCACCGCCACACCAGCACCAGTATTTACCACGCCTTCCGCGGCAGCGGCACTACGATCATCAACGGAGAACCGTTCCGTTGGGAACAGGGCGACACGTTCATCATACCCCTGTGGTCATGGCACGAGCACACCAACCGCTCGAGTAAAGACGAAGCCATTCTCTTCTCGATGCATGACTCGCCGATTCTCAAAGCGTTTGGTCTGTACAGAGAAGAGGGGAACGAAGATTCCGCTCAGAAGATTTAGCAGATTTAATACCCAGAACGAGATCGACTATTTCTTTAAGTGTCGAAGCAACTAGCTGCGCGATGTCAGCTAATCCAAAACTCCGCCGTCGCTGTTTAGCCAGCGATCAGTTCCTCTTGGGCTCCATCCACGATTTCAATCTTCACGACACTTTGTTGCGGATCTCTACTTGGCCGTTTCCCAGTCCTCAAAATCGAGCCTTTGCATCTAAAATTCGCTGACGGCCTTCATTGAGGGCCTCCTCGTGCCAAACAGGTGATTCAATACATTCTGGAGAACGCGCCAGATCATCCTCACAAACTGCCTCCATCGCTGCCAGCTTCTCATGGATGGTCATCTCTTTTAAAGGTAGGGTTTCTGACATGGACTCAATATATATCAGAGCCGGACAGATTCGAATCTGATCCGCTAAACGTCAAGCTCAGCCATCACTATCCAATGATTGGTCTGAGCAATGAGTTAGCCGACGTTCATGTCATCGTGACGCCTTAGGGACCGGCTCATAAGTGACTCGAACCTGGGGACACCTCCGGAAGAAGCTAGCGCTATTAGAATCTCTAAAGCAGCCGCGACTTCCATCCCGACTTCAGGGGCGCATAACGTCATGTTGAGCGGCGCGCTTCAGCGCGTCCGCTCGAACTAAAGTTAGGCAAGCTTCCGAAGAGCAAAGTCCACGGACCATCAAGCGAGTGCGCGACCTCAGTACAGCTGGGCAGCCCCACGTCCCCCAGGAATGTGACCTCAACCACTTCACTAGGGAAATAGGAGCATTCCTTCCCCTTCAGGAAGGCCGAGGGTCCCCGCACTACGGGCTTGCCGTTCTGCATGCGTGTCGCGCCTGAATTGCAGCGCGCGAAGTATGGCTCGTACTTCGTGGCTATTTCGCCGAATGGCACACGAATTATCACGTCGGTTCCCGCGTAGCGCCTCGCCGCATTGCGGCCAGGTTTAACCGGCCGGTCCGGCCGGCCGGACCAGAAGAACACCCGCGATGCCAAAGCGACGAGGAAGTCCTCCATATTCCAGCCGTGCGAGAGTTCCACACACGCAGCGTGCAGCAGATCTTGGTCCCGCAGTACCGGCTCTCCACGGTGTACACTCCGCCCGCGACGCACAGTGCCTATGTAATCGGGCGCTACTACTGCAGCCGGAAAAAGGCGCTTCGCCTGACGTATGAGCGGCAAGTTGTTATGATGCGTCAGGTGCCAAAGTGTGGGGCGGGCCACAGCGTACTCGTCAGTTGTAAAATGTCATAGTGCTGCTTGCCCGGCCTAACGCCAAGGCTGAGCGGACGAGACCAGCGAGCAAAGCGAGCGGGTCCGAAGATCCGTCTAAAGCCGCATGTAGGCTCCGTTGTAACCCCGTTCAGTGAGCGAACGGACCAACTCAGAAGAAAGCCCCATGCGCTTATACTGCTCCTTTTGTTGCTTTCTCTCGATGTCTTCTACTTCGTCTGACAAATCGACGAGCAGGTTCCAATGTCCGAATTTGCCGAGACTCCACGCTAAGATCCCGAGCCGAGGATCATCTCTATATTCGTTCAGCAGTTTTTTTGCCTCTATTAGAGAGATCGCGTTCGAACGACGGGCACAAACGTACGCGTACGTGATGCCATCGTATTGTCTGAGTTGCCTCAGTGCTGATGGCCACTCGCTCGCGACTCGGAGGAAAAGTCTTGGTATGCCTGCCCCAGCATCCAAATCTGATGCGAGTTTCTCGAAGTGTTTCACGAGGAAGGCGCTCTCGAATTGCTCCACAATCAGAAGAGCGGCGTCGCGGTCACGCCATGTGAGCCATGCCTTCGCGAGCATTGGCTTCCATCTGATGCTTTGATTCTGGCGCATCATTCTGTACGCACGCTTCCGTCGACTGCGCATCCGTGACTGAACAACATTCGGAGGATTACTCGTCGAGTTGGCGAGGGAACCTGCGTGTAGATTAACTCCAGCAGATATTCAACTGTGACTCGCCGAGCATACGGTGTCACCGTGGTGAGTTGGAGTAACTTCCTAGCTGCGCTACACCGGATAGCAGGCGGCAGCTGGTCAAAGGCATCCGCTCGCGATCAACCACCTTTTGACGCAACCGACCGTCAACGGCACTCTCGGAGAGGAGTAGCTCAAGAAGCTCGTCGAAAGAGAGGCAGCTTAGAAGTCCGCCGGCGAGCGCTGCGGAGCGAGGTTGTCCCGCTAGGGGAGCATGATTTTTTCCAGAATGCGACGACGTATTCCTGACGTGACGATGTCATTGTGTCCGTGTCGTTGAGCCTAACGTTTCAGGCTGAGAGGACGAGACCAGCGAGCATCGCGAGCGGGTCGAAGATCCTTCTCAAGCCGATTGTTAGACGGGGAACTAAGCACGCCTCGCCAATTGCTCGTGCTCGATAAGAAGAAACCATAAATAACTCCTGATTAAATTGCAGAACAGCCTCGCCTCGTTTTCGCTAATCTGCACGCCGTCATTCAAATCGAGACCATGGCGACCGCCTCCGCCAGTCGGTGAAGACAAGTAGCCATGCAAACTAGTCAGCCAATCCAGTATGCGGTCCAACGTAGTAGCCGGATTAGCTCTCCGGAGTTCCTTAACGATCTGATTGAAGTAACGGCCTTCAACTTTGTCGACCCCAGTATCG
>JAICEJ010000032.1 GCA_025924215.1 Candidatus Binatia bacterium | reverse complement strand
GTGGAATTCCAAATTAAGCTGGGATGGCGAAAAGATCAAGGAGCATGGAGCTTGGGCCTTTTACTCCAGTTGTCCTGGACCAAGATCTTCTGAATAGTTTTCGTTCCTCGTTTGATTTGAAAGAGGACTTTCTCTTCGATCGCAAGACAACTCAATTTATTCCCGTAAACAAGCCCGGTATCCAATCCGATTTTGTACGGAAGATCAAATAGCGCTTCTTTTTGCGGAGTGTGGCCGAACAGAACAGTGAAAGGGAGTTTGTGCGGATTTCGAATAAACTCGCCCCGAATCCAATACATCTCCGCGGCAGTTTGTTCTTCTAACGTTTTAAGCGGCTGAATTCCCGCATGAACGCATAGATACGGTTTTACCAGGTAAAAGGTCTCAAGATTCTGATAAAATCTTAAATGTGCTGGTGGAATTTGTTCGGCAACTTCAATGCCGCCGAAGGTACGTGCGGGGATGCCATAACTGGCGAGAGTAGCAAGGCCGCCATTACTTAAAAAAACATCTCCATGGTTCCCTGACAAGCCGAGGTAATCCAAAAACATGTCCTCATGGTTCCCCTTCAGAAAAACTGCTTCTACGTTCGCTTGCTTCGGAAGTTCCAAGAGGTAAGAAACTACATCCATGGAATGAGGACCACGGTCAATATAATCGCCCAAGAAAATCAGGCGGTCACCGTGTTCAATAGGCAACTGTTCAATGAGATAGCGGAGTTCGGCTAGACAACCGTGTATGTCTCCAACCACATAAGAAGTCATTACCCGCTCATCGTAGGTCACTGCGACTCATACTTCAAACTGCGTATACGTGGTCTATAAAAAATTGACGCAAATCATCGCTTTTGATAAAAGAATGCAATGAAGATCCGTGACGTTTACTCTAGCTATCCCCTTATGTTGGGAATTTTGTGTCTATTTCTCGGCGCTGGAAATTGGATTGTTGGTATTTCTGAGAGTGCAAAATATCAAGCGCTATTACACAAAACTGCACAGACGGGCCTAGAAGAATCTTACCGCAGCTTCCAGGAACTCGATCAACAGAAGAATGAAGAGGTTCTGCTGCGAATCAATAAAGACAGGGAGAGGTATAACGCCGCGCGTGTCAAATTAGACTTTTACCACGTCGTTCTGATTGGCGGGCGCTGGCTACTATTGATTGGAGCTGGGGTAACTGTCGCATCGATTATACGCCTGATACGCCGGGATGCTCCCGTGAGTATCTCGGCCACTTAATGCCTGCCCGCGCTATTTGGATGGCTTCGATTTCTGATATTTACGGTAATCGTATCCGGTGGCCATGGCGAGTAGTATATCTTCCATTCCACCGGTCTTCTCGCGTCTCAGAATGAGCAATCGTTCATAGAACTCTTTGAAGTCTTTATACACCCGTTGATTTTCGTCTACCTTACGCAGAAAAAAGTCCTTAATACGAGTAACCGTGAACCGCAATGCTGAGAAGCGTAGTTCATTAGGAAATGAATCCCACTCTGGAAGGGACAACGGCCGCAAGCTCTCGTAACCAGAAATCAGCGCCTCAAAGCGATCGATACGATACCTGCCATCGACAAAGCACAGCGCGTTAACGGCGGTAGCTAGATCGTAAATGAGCTTTCCACGGCAAGCTGCCTCAAAGTCCAGGACGCCAACCAAGCGGGTACCCTTAAATTTAACGTTGTCAGGAAAAAGATCCCCATGGATTATGCCTTTCGGCAAATTGTTGTCCAAATAGTTCTCAAGATAGGAAAATTCATCGTCTAGGACCCTTATAATATGCTTCAGATGAGGTGGGAGTTGACGCCGCGCCTCTCGATAAGTCATGACGATCCGGTTAAAACCAAAGCGATTATCTATCCCTTTTTTGTATCCCCGGCCGATAAGATGGAGATTGGCTAAAGCGTTGCCCAAGGCGGTCAAATGCGTCGCAGTTAGCGATTCGACCCCAAGCTCGGCCCCTTCCAGGTAACGGCTGATGGTCAGTATCTTGCCATTAAATTCGACATAATGGCGACCAGTTTTACTCTTGATCGGCTGCAAGCAAGGAAAGCCCTGCTTTTTCAAATAGAAAAGCAAATCAAGCTCTTGCTTGACTTCTAATTCTCCCTTAATTTCGTCTATTTTGGCGAAAAATCGTCCGCGCTTGGTCTCAAGAAGATAGTGCGTGTTTACAGATCCGTTTTTGATTCCAGTGACGCTGACAAGTTCGCCGAGGGCAAACTCATCGACGAGCTTGATAGCGTCTTTTTTCGCCAGTGTAGTGTAGATAGCCATCTCTTAAGTTACCGACGGATTTCAGGTTTTTTAACGAAAGATTCTCACCGGATCGCTAACCCCGCTAAATATAATGAAAAAAGATGCTTATGTCAATAACCAACTCCGCTCAATCATGGTAAATAAGAGCGTAACAATCGATGTAAATGATGACCTTATTATTAGACGGGCAAGATATTCCAGTACGAGGAAAGAAACCAAACCACTTCCAAGGAACTATCTCCTGTCTTCAGAGCCATTTAATTCAACCTGGACTTTGATTGGTAGCAAGAGCAGTTGCCTGATCCTCGTTAAACGTGTCAAAGGTAAGAAACGTGTTATTACACAAGTATGTGCGAAACTTTTCTCTTGACAATTCTACATACGTTTTCTTAATGTCCTGGGCGGTGAGTTGGGTGGTTTGTCAATAGTGGGACGCTCCAGCGGCATTTGATTATAATTAGGGGTAGAGTGTTTGGAATAGACTAATGTACGAGAACGGCTTTGGTCGGGGCGGTACCGTAAGATTCCAGTCCGCATGCTGTAGCCTGGCAACATCGACAGGAGGTATAGGAGAATGGCAACCGGAAAGGTAAAGTGGTTCAATAATTCTAAAGGGTATGGCTTTATTGAAAAAGAGGGAGGCGGCGATGTGTTTGTTCACTATACCGCCATTCAAGGCGATGGATTCAAGACTCTTAACGAAGGCCAGTTAGTCGAATTTGAACTATCCGAAGGGGATAAAGGCCCCCAAGCAATTAACGTCACAAAAATTTGAATAGAAACAATGAATTGCCTCCCGGGCAAGAAAAGTCGCTTACGGGCTTTGCCAATTTATACCTATACAGGGTTTGCATAGGAACTGTTAGTTCAGTTACTGTTTATTGCGGGAGAGAAATGGAAGAGAGGAATACTAGATCATGCAAGCAGAGAGGGTGAACACGATCAACGACTCCAAGTTTGGGCAGGAAGGACTTCTGAGTGAGACAGTAGTTCTGACACGTTTAGACAAGGCGATTGGTTGGGCGCGCAAATATTCCTTGTTTCCGTACCCGTTTGCGACAGCGTGCTGTGCGATGGAGTACATGTCGTTATCGATGTCGCCTTACGATATCGACCGTTTCGGCGCGCTTCTGCCCCGCTTCAGCCCACGTCAGGCAGATCTGTTGATGGTGATCGGTACTGTCAATCATAAGTTGTCGCCAGTTTTGAAGCGTGTCTATGAACAAATGTCGGAACCCAAATGGGTTATGGCATTTGGAGCATGCGCAGCCAGCGGCGGTTTCTATGACAACTACGCCACTGTCCAAGGAATTGATCGCATCATTCCAGTCGACGTCTATGTCCCGGGTTGCCCGCCACGGCCTGAAGCAGTACTTGATGGCTTGATGGAGTTGCAAAAGCGGATTGCAAAAGCAAAGCAGCCCGTATGAGCGATGAGGTAACAGGCATCCTGCCGCACAACGATGACTTGTTTCACCACGGAGTAATCACTAAATTATTCCCATCTAATAACACCGGTATTGTGCGAATCGAGAGCGGCCGCGAGGTCTTCTTTTCGTACGAATTCGTGATTCTTACCGGCGAAGCCAAATCGCCACTGCATCTAAAGGTCGGGCAGCCGGTGGGTTACGACTTGGGGTGGACTCCTAGCGGGCTTCGTGTCACTAAAATAAAGACTTATCCGACAAGCAGCGTCCAGGCAGCCGACACTTCAAAGAGGTAGGGAAGTTAGCGCCAATATCTGCCTGCTCAAGATCTCTCCCACAAATACACCCAACAGCGCGATATAGAACAAACCTGTTGCCGCCATCGTGTGCGGAATCAGCAAGGTCCGCCAAATCATCCGAGAAAGAACCAATGGTCCCAGGTATCCGATCACGATGCGAGTGATCAACAGGGTCGAGTGATCGGTCCACAGTCTTTCAACACTCACAACACTGTGGTCGGTGCCGAGAAAGTGCAGCGACAAAAAAGCAACTAATGAGAAGCTACTCTGGACCGCAAGAGAGATAACAAAGAATCTAAAGATGCGAACAAATGGGTCAAGTGTCTGGCCAATATCGATCAAGTACCAGTGTCCAATAAGCATTCCGACCGTGACACTGCCAAGTAGAAGCGCGGACAGGAAGAAGGATAGCGGGTAAATCAGAGTTTCGATCGAACCAATTGGTGCCTCGTAAAAGCTGTGAGCGCTCAAAAAAAGCCCGGCAAGACCTGCAAGAATACAAACCGCGAACGTGTTGGCTCTGAAGGCTTGTCTTTCACCCCAAAGTGAGACGATATAGCAGGCGAAAAAAGCGATGAAGAAAAAATGCGCAAGCGCCTCAGCAGCCACGATCCGGCTAAAACTGTCCAATATACTCCGCAAATAGAGGTTAGCTTTTCCCCAGAAGCCGAGGACGGCAATAACAAACAGCACGCCCCCGGTTGATTTGTAAAACGCCCGATCGAGTTCGTGGAATGGGGTAAATGCCAATCCAAAGAGGCCGCCTAGAGCAATTTGATAGAAAAAAAGTAGAAAGCTGCTAGAGAATCCTCGCATGCTTATTGTTGATTCGGCTTATTCGCGACATGAAGACATACCGCGCCAAATAGAAATCGTCGGAGCGTGACCTGCTCGAAGCCGCATTGTTCAAGTAGTTCGGAAACTTTCTCTGGAGGCACAAACTGGCGCACAGAGTCCGATAAATATTGATAGGCATGGCGGTCCCTGGCGAGACAGCCGCCAACTATAGGCATGAAGCGATAGAAGTAGACCGCATAAAGGGTCGCGAAAAGACCTTTCGAAGGCGGAAACATATCCAAAGAAGCCATCCGCCCGCCAGGTTTTAAGACTCGGAAAGCCTGAACAAAAAAGAGCCGCAAATCAGAAACATTACGCAATACGAATCCAGTCATAACGCCATCGAAAACGTGGTCTCGAAATGGCGGCATGAGTGCATTTGCCTGAAGAAACTCTGTTCCGCTGGACTTTCGGCTCTGCTGCTTGACTCTCGCCAGCTGTATCATTTTGAAGGAAAAATCCAATGCAACGACTTTGCCCTGGACGCGGAGGGATTTGCCTGCGGCAAACGTTAGGTCCCCTGTACCGGTGCCGAGATCGAGAATTTTTTCATTGCCGCTTTTAACAACCGCCGAAACCGCTTTTTTTCTCCACCTGGCATCCAATCGGAAACTGATAACCCGATTGAGTAGATCATACCGGCCTGCAATGCGATCGAACATGCGCTGCACATTGTCATGGCCCGGATTGTCGACGGATCCCATCTAATGACGCTCAGCGATATTATCCTGATTCCAAACTAGGAGCGGCCGCGATCTGTCAAAAGTCTCGATCGATGATGAGTTGAACGAGGGTTTTCAATCCATTGCGATAAAGAGAGGGGGGGAGCTTCTTGATGGACTTTAGTGCATCTTCAGCATAGTGCTTAGAAATTGTCTTCGCCGCTTCTATAGCGCTTCCGGTTCTCAGCGCCGCAAGGGCAGCGGCGATTTGATTTTCGCTCGGCCGTTCGCATTCGAAGGCCTCAGAAACGGCGCTTTCCCTGGCTTGCAACGCAAGAATGATGGGCAACGATGGATTGCCATCGCGCAAATCCATTCCAGTAGGTTTTCCTAAGAGCTCAACGTGTCCAACAACGTCAAGAATATCGTCGATGACCTGGAACGCGATTCCCATATTGAGGCCATAACGTTCGGTCGCCTCAATTTGATTGGAGTCGGCGCCGGCGAGATAGGCGCCGACTTTGCCTCCAGTATGAAAAAGCGAAGCGGTTTTCCTTTTGACGATTTCTATATAGTCGTCGAGGGTGACATCTCGGTTACGATTGAAGTGGCCCTGCAGCATCTCTCCTTCGGTCAGCAGTGAGCAGGCATCGGCTGTCCATTGCACAACCCTCTCATCGAACTTTCCTGCAAACTCGAAGGCTTTGATAAAAAGGAAATCACCCGCGACGAGCGTAGATTTAAGCCCAAATTTTTTATAGGCGGAGTCTTTTCCACGCCGGGTCTCAGCCCCGTCAATGATATCATCGTGAAGCAGAGTTGCCGTGTGGATTAGTTCCATGGCGGCAGCGATATCGACGATATCGCTTGCTTTTTTCCCTCCAAACGCTAAAAAAGCTAGAATTGTCACGGCCGGACGGACGCGCTTGCCACCACCAAGAATTGTGTGAGCTGCAATTTCAGTAAGTGATTGCTCGCGAGAATGAATCGCGCGCGCCAGCGTCTCTTCGACGAGTTGAAGTTCTTCGCCGATATAGCGAAAGGGGTCGCTGCGTCCCTGTAGAGAAGGAATTCTGAAGCCTAAACTCGTAAAGGTATCCGCGGAAGATTTTAGCGTTTTGCTTTTTGTCTCGTGGATCAAAAAAACTCCGTGCGGCGGAGGCGAGAGAGTTAGCAGGAAAATGTCATAGTTCGATAATCAGGTCAAGCCGATGTCGAATCGCGTTCGTGGTGGCGGATCATCCGGTTTCCAAAAAACTATGCTTTGTGCGTTTACGGTCGGAATTCTAAAATATCCGTCAGCTTTGCGTCGGAAAGGTCAATGTTTGCCTTGACAAATTCGATGACGCCCTAATATATAAAAAACAAACTACACTTGATAAATCCAGAGAAAGGTTAGGAGGAGGGGAGCTCTATGGAAGCAGCACATTTTTTCTTTCGATGGTTTCATTTTTTAGCTGGGATCGCCTGGATCGGTATCTTGTATTATTTCAATTTCGTCCAAACACCGTTTTTTGCAGAAACTGAAGCAAGCGTTCGTACAGGAGCCATTCAGAAGCTTGTTCCTCGAGCCCTGTGGTGGTTTCGCTGGGCGGCGATGGTCACCTTTCTGGCGGGCTTGCTGATGTACCTGATGCGCTTAGGTGAAATGGGCGCGGGACTGTTCTTCACCTCATCGTACGGAGTGACAATCACTCTGGGCGGTCTAATCGGGACTATCATGTTTCTTAATGTCTGGTTGGTCATTTGGCCCAATCAGCAGATCGTAATCGCATCGACGAACCAAGTGGCGAGTGGGGGTCAAGCATTGCCGGCGGCCGCGGGGGCGGCACGACGCGGCGCTCTGGCATCGAGGACCAACGTCGTCTTTTCTATTCCGATGCTCTTCTTTATGGGCGCTGCGAGTCACTACCCCTCGCTGGTCGGACCATCGGCCGCATTCGGCATCTTCTGGGTTTTATCGCTGATCATTATCGCCGCTGTGGAAATCAATCCGCTGGTGGGGACACAAGGACCAACCAAGAAATTCTTGGATTCTGTTTCCGGCGCACTGTGGGCTGGGTTTATTCTTACCGCTATATTTTACGTTCTTTTGCTTGCCCTGATGTAAGGCAAGCCTCAACGAAGGTAGGCCGCAAGATACGGAATTTCTGATTTCAAAAACGGAAATTGCGGCATTACCTTGGTCGGACGCTTCGGTTTATAGTTAGGCGGGTAGTTACTGGTTAGAACCCGGGCTTCGATCAATTCTTGCCCGGAACCTTTCAGCGCTGGCCCTATCGGACCATCTCTCGATGGGTCGCTATTGTGACATGCGACGCAATTAGCGATGTAAACGGCTCTTCCTCTTTCCCAATCAGGATCTTTGCTCTCCTGCGCCGCCTGATCCGAGTCTCGTGAACAGGCACTCAGGCCCACAGTCATTAAGACGATTACCAACCTTATGAACGCATTTCCCATCTGACGTCTTGCCCATTTGCGCCTGGTGCCTAATTCGGCCGCTCGGTCGCCACCCGGAGACGTGATCGTTACCCGTTTCCTTAGAATTAGCTCTTCAGTAATTCGTGAGAATCAGGCACCGGGTTAACAGCATACCTTTCATTCGGAAAAGATGATCCAGTGATATTAGAGAAATTATGGCGTGTGTGCTATTAAGTCTTGGTGCGAAAGAGGGGAGTCGAACCCCTACGAGTGTTACCTCACAGGATCCTGAATCCTGCGCGTCTACCAATTCCGCCACTTTCGCGAGCTTAAAGCGCGGGAGCGCTCATCAGTTATTAGCTTGGGGTTGATGGGTTGTCAACAATCTGATTGCTGTCACGGACAAAGCCAATGAGTAAGATATTAGTTGTTGAACCCTACAAAATCCTACAAAGAGCGATTGCGGTGAGTTTTTTTCCTGAACATCAAGTTCAGGTAACTGAGCAGGTTCCGGAGATAAGCTCGCTTGAGCAGCGCGCTTATGATGTTGTCATCGTTGATGCCGGAGCGCTGCGCGAAAAAAATGCGGCTGGCGATCTGAACCGCTGTTTGCAGGACTGGTCGATGCCCATAATTTGGCTGGAGGAGAATACTCCAACGGCCGCGCCGGCACGCGACAACCTGGTGGTTTTACGTAAGCCGATCGTGAGGAATGATCTCCTGGCGGCGCTGACTCGCTGTCAGGCGCAAGGACCGACCTTTCCACCGACAGACCTTGGTGAGAAGCTCCAGAATAAGACAGTTTTGATTGACACTGACGTCAAGCCGGATTCGGAGCAAAGAGCGACAATTATAGAACTCGTAGATGTCGTTGAGGAAGAAGCAACAGCTCGTATGCAAAACGAGTGGCAGGAGAGAAAGAAACAATAGGCTATGCAACTGGACAAAGCTTATTCGCATAAATCAGTCGAGGCGAAGTGGTACCAACGTTGGACCGAATCGGGAGCCTTCAAACCGTCAAAAGGCGACGGACCTTATTTTTCAATGGTGATTCCACCACCCAATGTAACGGGATCGCTGCACATGGGGCACGCTCTCAACAATACACTTCAAGACATACTGTGCCGGTACAAACGGATGGACGGGTTTCGCGTCCTATGGATTCCGGGCACCGACCATGCCGGCATCGCGACGCAGAATGTCGTTGAGCGGCGCCTCGCGGCCGAAGGGTTGAACCGTAATCAGCTGGGACGCGAGAAATTCATCGAGAGAGTTTGGTCATGGAAGCAGGAAGCCGGCGATGTCATTTTGCATCAGCTCAGAGCGCTGGGGGTTTCTTGCGACTGGGATCATGAACGATTCACTATGGATGAAGGCCTCTCGCGGGCGGTGCGCGAAGCTTTCGTGCGGCTGTGGGACGATAAGCTGCTATACCGGGCGCAAAGATTGATCAACTGGTGTCCTCGCTGTAAAACGGCGCTCTCGGACATTGAGGTTATCCATCAAGAATCGGATGGTAATCTCTGGCATATCGGCTACCCTTTAGCGGAAGATCCGTCTAGGGAGCTCGTGGTCGCAACAACCCGGCCGGAAACCCTGCTCGGAGACACCGCGGTGGCGGTTCATCCCGACGACGAGCGCTATCAAAATCTCATCGGTCAAAATATCAGGCTGCCGCTGAGCGGCCGCATCGTCCCGTTAATCGCCGATCCCTTTGTCGATCGCGAATTCGGCACCGGCGCTTTGAAGGTCACTCCGGGCCATGATTTTAACGATTTTGAGATCGGCGAGCGATTCGCTCTCGATAGAATCAGTATCTTTGATGCCGAGGGCCGCATCGATGCCGAGGCCTTTCTGCAACGTGGCGAAACCGGCGAATGGATCGATCGTTATAATGGGAAGGATCGATTCGAAGCGCGCAACCTCGTGGTTGCAGATTTGAAGGAGAAGGGGTTTCTCCGGAAAATCGAACCTCACAAAGTCTCGATGGGCCACTGCTATCGCTGCCAAACCGTCGTCGAGCCGTATCTCACACCCCAGTGGTTCGTGGCTATCAAACCTTTGGCAGGCCCCGCTATCGGCGCAGTGCGCCAAGGCGATATTCGCATTATTCCGGAAGGATGGAGCAATTCTTACTTTGCCTGGATGGAAAACATCAAAGATTGGTGTGTCTCGCGACAAATCTGGTGGGGGCATCAAATTCCCGCATGGTATTGCCGCTCATGCGATAGGGAAAACATTGTCGAGGGCCATACCGGCGAGTACAGCCTGACGAAAGAAGCTCAACCGATCGTGTCTCGCGTGCCGCCGCAGATCTGCCCGCGCTGCGGTGCTCATGATTTAGTTCAGGACCCGGATGTTCTCGACACCTGGTTTTCTTCCAGCTTGTGGCCGTTTTCGACCTTGGGGTGGCCTGAGAACACCGATGATCTGAGAAGCTTTTATCCAACCTCTACGTTAGTCACGGCCTTCGATATTCTATTTTTCTGGGTTGCGCGCATGATCATGATGGGTCTCAAGTTTATGGCTGATGCGCCGTTTCACGATGTTTACATACATGCGCTGGTGCGTGACGAACAAGGTCAGAAAATGTCGAAGTCCAGAGGCAATGTCATCGATCCGTTGGATATCATGGCTGAATATGGCACGGATGCGTTTCGCTTCACCTTGGCTGCCATGGCCGCAATGGGACGTGACATCAAACTTGCGGAAGAACGAATCTCCGGTTACCAGAATTTCGTCAACAAATTGTGGAACGCCTCCCGATTCGTTTTGATGAATTTAACGCAAAGCGAACCGCCCCAACATGCTCTTGACCAACGTGCTCTCGACAGCGCCGAGCTTCTCTTGGCCGATCGGTGGATTCGGTCGCGTTTGGCTTCAACAGTTCGCGAAGCGCGCGCCGCCATCGATGGCTATCGCTTCAACGATTACGCCAATGTTCTGTATCAGTTTACCTGGCACGAATTCTGTGACTGGTATATCGAAATGAGCAAGTTGTCGCTTAATGCGACAGGTGGCGATGACCCTGAAAGAAGCCGGCGCATACTAGTTGAAGTCTTAGAGCAGATCCTCTTGTTATTGCACCCGATCATGCCCTTTGTTACCGAGGAAATTTGGCAAGTGCTGGGCGACGACAGAGGAACCATCATGCTCCAAAAGTATCCGGCAGTGAAACCAAACTGGATCGATGCCGAAACCGAAAGGCAAATGGATTATTTGATGGGAGTAGTTAGGGCGATCAGAAATCTTCGCACCGAGCTGAATTGCCCGCCGGCCAAGCAAATCAAGGTTATCTTCCACGGCTCTGAAGGCGATCTTGCGTTTCTTGGCGCGCAGATGCCTTATCTTCGTGCTCTGGCGCGAGTTGGTTCCGCTGATTACCTTGCATCGGGAGATCGGCCCAAGGGAGCGGCGACTGCGGTGGTTGGATCGACAGAAATCTATCTTCCAATCGACGATCTTCTCGATCTTGACGAGGAACGTGCACGACTGACGAAGGAGATCGCTAAGATTACTGACGAAATAACGCGTTCTCAAAAAAAGCTCGCCAATCCCGAATTTGTCAATAAGGCCAAACCAGAGATCATTCAAAAGGAACGGGAAAAGGCGATCCAACATGAAGAAAAGCTCCGCACGCTTAAGGCTAGCGTAGAACAAATCAGGGAGATTCAGGCAGGAAGGAACTAGGCAGATGGATATTCTTGTTAGTCCCCAGATTGAACGGTTAATTCGCGATTCCTTAGACGAAGACATCGGCGCCGGCGACCTTGCGACAATGGCGACAATCTCGGCAGAATCTCAAGGCACGGGGCTTTTTCGCGCCAAGAAAGAAGGTATTGTAGCGGGTTTGGTGCTGTTGGAGCGAATCTTCTACTTTATTGATCCTAAAGTAAACGTAAGTCTCCTCACAAAAGACGGTACTCAGGTGGCACAAGGCACTGTAGTGGCCAAAGCCGCAGGGCCGGTCCGGGCGCTACTTTTGGCTGAACGAACAGCGCTGAACTTTCTTCAACGACTATCTGGAACCGCGACTCTAACGCGCCAGTACGTCGAGGCAGTGAAAGATTTTGCGTGTAAGGTGCTCGATACTAGAAAAACGACACCTGGACTACGAACTCTGGAGAAATATGCGGTTCGAATGGGGGGCGGAACGAATCACCGCATAGGACTGTATGATGCGGCTCTGGTAAAGGACAATCATATTGAAGCCACGGGATCCATCGCTGAAGCAGTCAAAGCGGTAAGACGGCATGCGCCGTTCATGGCTAAGGTCGAAGTCGAAGCCGGCAACTTAACGCAGGTTCAGGAAGCAATAGACGCGGGCGCCGATGTGATCATGCTCGACAATATGTCGATTGTCCAGATGGCGGACGCGGTGCGTCTGGTAAACAAACGCGCTTGGGTGGAAGCCTCGGGCGGCATCACTCTTAACACCATTCGTCAGATCGCCGAGACTGGGGTCGATTTCATCTCGTCGGGCGCCCTGACGCATTCGGCTCCGGTGGTCGATTTCAACATGAAAATTACCCTGAACGTTGGCAAGTGAACCTTTCCGAAAATCATCGAGGCATGGTCGATTTACCGCTTGATCTCAACTCAATCCGTCAACGATTAGCCGGGCAACGGCTCGGAACTGAGTTCCACTACTTTGCTGAGATCGGCTCCACCAATTCTCACGCTCGCCGACTGGCTGAACAAGGCGCGAGACAGGGCGAGTTGGTTGTCGCCGATTCGCAAACAGACGGCCGCGGGCGCCTCGGCAGGCATTGGGTGTCGCCGCCCAATGTGAATCTGTATATCTCTTTCGTTTTGCGACCAAAACTCCCGCCTGCCAGAGCGCCGCAAATCACCCTGATGGCCGCCGTTGCTCTGGCTGAGACGTTGCAGTCCTTCCTTCCAGCTCCTCCGTCTATCAAGTGGCCGAATGACATTACCGTGAACGGCAAAAAACTAGCGGGCATTTTGACCGAGGTGAACTGCGGCACCGACTCTGTCGAGTTCGTGATTCTCGGCATTGGGGTAAACGTTAACTATCCCGTTGATCTGATGCCCGAGGAAATTCGCCAGCGCGCGACATCGGTTTTGGTTGAACGCCAAAACAAAGTAAGCCGAGAAGATCTGCTGTGGAGATTGATTCAAGACCTGGACCGGTGTTATGGAGAACTCGAAGTAAATGGTTTCGCGCCGCTGGCGCCTCGTTGGGAGGCTTACTTTGGCTGGAGAGGGCAGCGGATGCGTATTGAGCTTTTGGATCAGGTTGCTTTCGGCATAGCCAGAGGCATAGATCATGACGGCGCCCTATTACTCGAAGACGATCACGGCAGACTGCAAAGAGTCATCGCCGGAGACGTTACTCCAGTGAGCTAATAGAATCATGCTACTCGCTATCGACATCGGTAATACTAATATCGTTCTTGGACTATACCAGGGGAAAAAGCTGATTACCCACTGGCGACTACTCACGGAAGCTGAGCGCACCTCCGACGAATATGGCGTGATCATAGCCCACCTTGTCGATTACGAAGGATTTCATTGCAACCAGATTAGCGCCATCGTCGTATCCTGCGTAGTGCCGCCGATGCTGACAATGATTCAGGAGCTGGGCAAAAAATTCTTTAAACTCGAACCATTGATTGTCGGTCCCGGCGTTAAAACCGGAATGCCAATTCTCTATGAAAATCCCAGAGACGTTGGCGCCGACCGAATTGTCAACGGCATAGCCGCCTACGAGCGATATAGGGAAGCGTGCATTATTGTCGATTTCGGGACTGCGACGACCATCGATCTGATTTCAAAGAAAGGGGAATACGTCGGCGGTGCGATCGCGCCGGGTTTGTCGATCTCTTTGGAAGCGTTGTCGCAACGCGCCTCCAAATTGCCCAGGATAGAAATCGTCAAGCCAAGGGAGGTTATCGGCCGCAACACCGTGAACTCGATACAGGCAGGGATATTTTATGGTTACGTCGGCCTAGTCGATGGCATCGTCAAAAGGATTCAGAAGGAAGGCGGAGTTCAGGCAAAGGTAGTCGCGACCGGAGGATTAGCGCCACTTGTGGCTGCGGAATGTTCGACGATTAGCGATGTTGATGAATTTTTAACGCTTGAGGGACTGCGGATTATACATGAACGAAATTCTTTACAAGAGGTGAAGGTAAGAGCGCAAACATAGCGGAAAAGGAGGAACCCACAGTTATGGCTGGAACGGAGCTGCAAAACCTTCGAATCCTTGGCATTCTGGGTCAAGGAGGCTCGGGCAAAACCTCTTTAGCGGAAGCGATGCTGTTTGCCGCCGGGGCGACTCAGCGGCTGGGACGGGTTCAGGATGGCACGTCGGTGTTTGATCATGAGCCCGAAGAAATCAAGCACCAGGTCTCGATCTCAACCGCGTTTCAATCTCTTCCATGGAAAAAACATTCTTTGACTCTGGTGGACACTCCAGGCTATGCGGCCTTTCTCGCGGATTCAATCAACTGTGCGCGCGCTTTTGGCGGCGCGATCTTTGTTCTGAATCCTTCGGTTGGATTGCGGGTTGAATCCGAGCGGCTATGGGCAACTGCTAACGCCAATGAAATCTGCCGGCTTCTCTTCGTCAATAAAATGGATCATGAGGAGGCCGATGCGGTTGAGCGAATGGAGCCTTTGCTTTCAAGGCTGGATGCCAAAGGGGTTCATCTGCAGTTGCCAATCGGAGCCGGTGCCGAGTTCAAAGGCGTTGTCGATTTGCCTTCAATGAAGGCCTATCTGTATGAAGGAAGCGGCGGCAAGTTCAGCGAAAGCGAAATCCCCGCCGATCTCCGGGCAGCGGCTGAAGATATGCGGCGACAGTTGATGGATAGTGTCGCCGAAGCGGACGACGGCTTCCTTGAAAAATATCTCGATGACGGCGAATTTTCATTGGAAGAGTTGAAGCAAACCATCCGCGAAGCCACGCGGCAACGAAAAATATTTCCGATTCTCTATGGCTCTGCGACACATTTGATCGGAATCCCCCAGCTGCTCGAGGCGGTGCTCGATTACCTGCCTGCGCCAGGAGAAGAGGCCGAATTGCAAGGCACCAATCCGGTTACGCGCGAGGTTGAAAGAAGGGCACACGATCTCGGCGCGCCTTTTTCGGCATACGTTTTCAAAACATTGGTCGATCCTTTTGCAGGGAAACTATCGGTGATGCGTGTCATATCCGGAAAGATTTCGTCGGACGAGACATGCTACAACGCCAACAAACAGAGCAAAGAAAAAATCGGTCATATGTTCCGGCTGGAGGGGAAAAAGCAAGAGGCCATCAAAGAAGCCCGGGCAGGCGAGATCGTCGCAGCGGCCAAGCTCAAGGATGTTAGCAGCGGCGATACCCTCTGCGATGAACGGGCGCCGATTCAGTATCCACTGCCGGTGCATTTCTCGCCGGTCATTTCGTTTGCGTTAGAGCCCAAGAGCAAAGCAGATGAAGAAAAGGTGCCGCAGGGGCTGCACCGGATGATGGAGGAAGATCCAACCATCGATCTTCACCGCGATGAAGAGACGCGCGATTTTATCTTGTCGGGCATGGGACAGCAGCACATCGAGATCATCGTCGAGAAGCTCAAACGGAAGTACAGCGCGGAGGTTATTTTAAAAGCGCCGAAAGTGCCGTACAAAGAAACCATCCGGGGCGCTGCCAGCGCGCAGGGAAAGCTAAAGAAGCAATCCGGTGGCCGCGGCCAGTATGGCGATACCTGGCTCAAAGTCGAACCGCTGCCGCATGGCAAGGGGTTTGAATTCGTCGATCAGATCGTCGGCGGCGCGATTCCTCGGAATTACATCCCGGCAGTGGAGAAAGGTATCAAAGAAGCAATGTCCGGAGGCGTGGTCGCCGGTTATCCGATGGTCGATGTGCGGGTGACACTTTATGATGGTTCCTATCATGATGTCGACTCATCAGATATGGCATTCAAAATCGCCGGCTCCATGGGTTTTAAAAACGCCGTCGAAAAAGCCAAACCGGTGATTTTAGAACCGATCATGACGATGGAGGTGACAGTGCCGGACGAATGTATGGGTGACGTCATTGGCGATTTGAACAGCCGCAGGGGCAAAGTACTGGGCATGGACACCAACGGCCATACTCAAGTAATCAAAAGCCGGGTGCCGATGTCCGAGGTGCTAAAATATGCGCCGGATCTTCGTTCGCTTACCAGCGGCCGCGGCGAGTTCCATATGGAATTTTCACATTATGAGGAGTTACCCGCTCATCTAGCTGAAAGAGTGATCAAAGAAGCCAAAGCGCAAACCAAGACGGAACAGCCGAACCAGCACTAAAGATCTAAAGCCGAACGATACGACCTCACGCGGGAAAGTCCTCCCTGCAACGAGGAAGGCTCGGGTGATTCGCGGCAGCTAGGTAGTTTGCGATCTTCAGATTGAGGCAGTTATGGAACAATCATTTGATCAATTCAACGCGGCGTTGCTGTATTGCAACAAGTGCGGCAGGGCGATGCCGGTGAGGCAGCGTTTGCTGCTGGTATTGCCGGATGGCGAGCTCTATGACTATACCTGCCAGACGTGCAATAGCTCAGTAGGATCGAAAACCGAACGCGCCGGCAGCCAAGCTAGTACCAGAAAGACTCGGATAGGAGGCTGATCGAAATGTCAGTGATAGATGCGGACGCGCACGTTTTAGAGACTGAGCGCACTTGGGATTACATGCTGGAATCCGAACACTCTATGAGACCGCGGGTCGTGCCGACGCCTAGCGACCCGACTTCCGGAGGGGAATCCTGGCTGGTGGACGGCACTTATATCGGCAAGGCACGCAATGTCGGCCATGACACGGCGAGAGAAGCGCGTGAGATGGAGGACATCAGAGCGCGGCTAGCGCACATGGACGAGCTCGATATCGACGTCCAGGTGCTCTATCCAACGATATTTCTTCGTCCGTTCACGCGCCGGCCGGAGGTTGAGCTGGCAGTGGCGCGCAGCTATAACCGGTGGCTCGTGGATATCTGGAAAGCAGCGCCCGAGCGCTTGCGCTGGGTAGCGGTGTTACCGCTCCTGACTATGGATAAGGCGCTTGAAGAAGCCCGCTTTGCCAAAGAGAATGGCGCATGTGGCATTTTCATGCGTGGTCTGGAAGGCGATAAGCGGATTAGCGATAGCCATTTTTTTCCGATCTACGAGGAAGCCGGGAAACTGGATTTGCCGATCTGCGTCCATTCCGCAACCGGCAGCTTCGCGGTGCATGACTATTTCATCGACGAGTGTGGCTTCAATAAATTCAAGCTGGCTGTGGTCGGGTCGTTTCATTCGCTCATCTTTAACAAGGTCCCGGAGAGATTTCCGCAGACCAGATGGGCTTTTATCGAGGTCAGTTCCCAATGGATACCGTACGCGATTCACGATTACGCGCGGCGCTTCGAGCGCGCCGGCGCCAAGGTCGACAAATCCGATGTGCTGCGGCGAAACAGAATCTGGGTTGCATGCCAGACCGATGACGATCTTTCCTACGTGCTTGAATACGCCGGCGACAGCACGCTGGTGATCGGCACAGATTACGGACACAACGACACATCATCGGAGATTCTGGCGCTGCGCAAGCTCAGGGAGGATGGCGCCGTACCGCCGCAGGTCGTGAAGAAAATCCTCGACGACAACGCCAAGGCGCTCTACAGCCTTTAATCCGTAGCCAGAGGGCAGAAGATTTCCTATGGTCATTGATTTTCAAGCTCACCTATTTCCCGAAGAGTACATCAACGAACTTAAGCGCCGTGACGGCGCGGTCATTCTCGAAGAGCCCGACCCGTACAGCGGCATGACTTATTTCTACGACAAGAAATTGCGTTGTCGAATCAATACGGCAATCTTTCAAGGGCGTGACATCGAGCGCCGGCTCCAGCATATGGACCGGCTCGGCATCGATATTCATGTATTGACCATACCGGCACCGGGCGCAGATCGATTCGACCGCGATGATGCGGTGGCAGTTGCGCGGGTGGCCAATGATGCCATCGCGGCTATCTGCCGCAAACATCCAAGCCGCTTCGTCGGCTTCTTTACCCTGCCGACCAGCTCGGTTTCCGCATCGCTGGATGAGCTTGAGCGCTCGGTGCATGAGCTGGGGCTCAAGGGCTTTGGTTCTTTCGCCAACCTTAACGGCCAGGCTCTGGATCGCGAAGAATTGTTTCCGATCTACGAACGAATCGCTAAGTATAAGCTGCCGGTTTACATTCATCCTACTGCGCCGTTGGCTACGGAAGCTACCGGAATTGACATCATGCCGACCTTGATATTCGGCTGGGCTTTCGACAGCACGGTGGCGATGACCCGGCTCGTTTATGGCCGCGTGCTTGAGAGGTTTCCGGAAATCAAATTCGTCGTCGCCGACGTCGGCGGCGTGCTGGCGTTTTTCGCCCAGCGCGCCAAAAATATTTACTCGGGACGGACCGAAGAGATCCACCAACGGTACGGGCTGAAAGAGAACCCGCTCGACTCTTTTCGGCGATTCTACGTCGATACGGCGGACCATCCGGCCTCGACATTGAAATGTGTTTTGGATTTTTTTGGTCCGGAGCGACTCGTGCTTGGAACCAATTATCCGTACGGTCCGGAAGAGGGTTGCGTGCTCATCAAAAATAGCTTGGCCGCCATTGACGGTCTGAACTTGAGCAAGAACGATAAAGAGAAAGTTCTCGGTGGCAATGCCGCGGAAATTCTCGGCCTGGGAGCGGCATGAAATATACCAAGGCAGCAAGACCGGTGGTCATGGGGCAGAACGGGGTGGTGTCCGCAGGGCATCCGCTCGGCGCGCTGTCAGGAGTAAAAATTCTTCAAGAGGGCGGCAACGCGGTCGATGCCGCGTTAGCGGCCGCCTTCGTCATGGCCGTCGTCAAACCGGAGGCCAGCGGACTTGGCGGTGATCTGTTCGCGCTGGTTTACATGAAGAAGGCTGGAAAGGTTGCCGCGCTAAATTCCAGCGGGCCGGCGCCAGCCAAGGCAACGATAAGTTACTTCCAAGAACACGGATTGAAGAGCATTCCGATCAATGGACCGCTGAGCATTGCCGTACCGGGCGCGGTGGACGGCTGGCTGGAGCTTCACAAAAAACACGGCACCATAGAACTCAAAAGACTAGTTTCCGATGCAGTGCGCATCGCCCGTGAAGGGTTTCCCATTTCCCAGGAGTTTGCCGAAGCCATCGAGGAACATAGCAGGGAGTCTTCCTGGGTCGATCGTTTTTACCGAAAGCCTCTTGGTGTTTCAAAGCCGGGCAAAATATTAAATCAGAAAGGCGTGGCGGCGATTTTTGAAAAGATTGTCGCTCACGGGCGCGGCGGATTCTACAGTGGTGAAGTCGCAGATCAAATCGTCCAAACTGTCAGAGCGGAAGGCGGCATATTGGCGGAAGAAGATTTGCAAACAATCGTCGCGCAGTGGATGGAGCCGCTGAGCTCTTCGTACCGCGACACTACGGTCTATCAGCAACCGCCGGTATCGCAGGGCTTCATGGTTCTCGAGATGCTCAACATTGCCGAAGCATGGCCTTTTGACAGCGGCAGCATGAGCCGCGCGGAAATGATTCACCTCCAGGTCGCGGCGAAGAAACTCGCATTTGAAGATCGCATTCGTTATCTCGAAGACCCGAGTTTTGGCGATCCAAAAATCGCTATGCTGATTTCAAAAGACTACGCCGCCGCACGTCGTGAGCTCGCCCAAGACGCTCTGAAACGAAGCCCGCCGGCAGCGCCACATCAAAGTAGCGATACGACCTATCTCTGCGCCACCGACCGCGATGGCAATGCGATC
>JAICEJ010000031.1 GCA_025924215.1 Candidatus Binatia bacterium | reverse complement strand
GGCGCCGATCTAAAGATCCGAACTAAAAATATCTTACTGTTAGTCTAACACTCGCGGAGATCAAAGAAACATAGGGCGGCAGAGCGGATTTGGCCATTGGAGTTAAGCGGCTCAAGGAATAAGCTGGCGCAGGTTATACCAAGAACCAGCAGTGTTAAGAACATTAGGAAACTTGCACATGAATATGGCAATAAGCGAAATTGCACATTGAATTGAAACGTTTGCCAGTCGTTTGAGGAACGGTCAGCCGCCAAAAAGATCAATAAGTTTTTCCCAAACCCCGAAACTTTCATTTTTTAACTTTTGCGATCGCCTCGGGATTGAGCATGTTGGCGGGATTGCCGCTCGCATAGGCGAGAATCTGATCGATCGCGAGCCCGTAGTAGAGCTCATAATTGTCCTTTTCGACGTAGCCCAAGTGAGGAGTAGCGATCACATTATCCATTTTCAGCAAGGGATGACTCGCGCCGATCACCGGTTCGTCTTCAAAGACGTCGACCGCCGCAGAGCCCGGACGGCCCGTCTTCAGAGCCTGCACCAGCGCGCCTTCGGCTATAATCCCAGCGCGGCTGGTATTGACGATCAGCGCGTTGGATTTCATGCGCGCGAGGTCTTCAGCCGTGACGATGCCGCGCGTCTCAGTGGTGAGCGGCAGATGGAGGCTCAAAATATCGCTTTCCGCGAAAAAGACGTTTCGGTTTTGCGCGACCTCGTAGCCGGCCTCCCGCGCGCGCGCCAGCGAACCCGCTCGACCCCAGCACACTACTCGAGCGCCGAGCGCGCGCCCGACCTTCGCGACCAAGCTGCCGATGCGGCCGTATACGTAGATGCCGAGCGTTTTTCCCTGCACGGAAATTCCGATGGTCGATTGCCAGTAGCCCTGTTTGAGCCGCTCCACTTCATAGGGGATGTGTCGCAGTGCGGCGAGAATAAGGCCCCAGGTAAGCTCAGCGGTTGGGTGCGGAGTAGCGAATCCTGCCGCAGAGACCACCACGCCGAACTCGGTGCAGGCATCGATGTCGATGTGCCCGGTGCTGCGTCCGGTTTGGCTGATAAGTTTAAGCTTGGGCAGGCGTTCGATCACTGCGCGCGGAAAAGGCGAGCGTGCCTGAGTCAGGATGACCGCTTCGGCCTCTCTCAAGCGCTCGGCCAAACGAACGGGATCCTTTTCTGTGTCGTTGTAGATCAGAAGCTCGTGTCCAAATAATTTCGAATAACAGGAAAGCTTGCGGAATGTGTCTTGATAGTCATCGATTACGGCAATCTTCATCGATAAGCTCGTGAAATGGGGTGCTGGTTCTGGTTGCCAAATTATTCACAATCAATTCGCGCTGCAAGCAAGACCTGAGAAAACGAAGTTTGACCGGCCGCAGCGCATTGGATATAAGATGCACCCGTTGCATGGACTCTTGCACTCATATCGCACGCAAGCACAATCTGTTGGTACCAGACAAGCAAGCACATGAAAAAACCGGGAACAACGCTAGGGAGGAAGGTGAAATGAAGTACAAAATGAACACACTTTTCGCAATAGTGCTCGTTTGTGCGGTCGTCCTGTTGCCTGCGATCGTAGCGTCACAGACGTATCCGGCGAAGAACGTTCGTCTCATCATTCCCTTTCCGCCGGGCGGAAGCAACGACATCGTGGGCCGGTTCATCGCTACCAAGCTGAGCGAACGGCTCGGCAAACAAGTCGTCGCGGACAACCGCGGCGGCGCAGGCGGCGTCATCGGCACCGAAGCCGCTGCGAAATCGGATCCCGATGGTCACACCTTGCTCGTCATCTCTTCCGCGTACGCGATCAATACGTCGCTCTACAAACTCCCCTACGATCCGGTCAAGGCCTTCACCGCGATCGCCAAGGTCGGAACCGGGCCGAACGTTTTCGCCGTTCATCCCGGCGTGCCGGTCAACTCTGTTAAAGAGTTCATCGCTCTGGCCAAGGAAAAACCCGGCCAGTTGAATTTCGCAGCGGCGGGCGTTGGTAGCTTTCAGCATCTAGGCAGCGAGCTTTTCAAGTCGATGACTGGTGTTGACGTCGGCATCGTCCAGTTCAAAGGCGGCGGCCCCGCGATGATCGACGTGATCGGCGGCCATACCCCTGCCGCCCTCGGCTCGCTCATTCAGTTCATGCCCCATATCAAGTCCGGCAAAGTCAAGGCGTTGGGCACCGGCGGAGCGAAGCGCAGCGTCACATTACCGGATGTGCCGACGATCTCCGAAGCCGGTGTCCCCGGCTATGAAGCGAACAATTGGTGGGGAATCCTCGCGCCCGCCGGCACGCCGCGGCCGATCGTCGACCTGCTCTATAAGGAGATCTCGGCCATCCTGAGCTCGGCGGAAACACAGAAGGTGTTCGGTGACCAAGGCGCGGAAGTGGACAAATTAGGCCCGGCCGAGTTCGGTCCGTACATCGTGGCCGAAACGGCTAAATGGGGGAAGGTCATCAAGGAAGCCAACATCAAAGCAGAGTAGGTTTTTGAAGAAGAGATTTAAGCACACAAAGGTCACATAGAACAATGATGCGCAAATGCGCCCTCCCGCCTCTTCCTTCTGGACGGGCGCTTGAGTCGTCTCTCCGAGGTTCGTTACATCATTCAGTCGTCATTCCGGGCAAGCTGGCGATCGCTAGCGCGACCCGGAATCCACGAAAAGCAAAATGCTCTGGGATACCCGCTTTCGCGGGTATGACGTTGGGGGAGGGCGCTTATCTGTTTTGCGCACTCTGGTTCGACCACACTATTGAAACTTTCGAGTGAACACCGCATTGCGCAACAACAAAGATTTCTGGGCCGGCATCATGCTGATTGCCTTCGGTGCGGCGTCGATCTTCATCGCCCGTGGCTATCCCTTCGGCAGCACGATGCGAATGGGTCCCGGTTATTTCCCGAGTGTGCTCGGCACCATCCTCGTTCTGTTCGGCATTTATGTGATGATCATCGGACTGCGCACGGCTGAGACGATCACCGTGCGCTGCTCGACCCGGGCATTGATCGTCCTGCCCCTCTCGCTGATCGCCTTCGGACTCTTGATGACACATGCGGGCTTCATACCAGCGATGGCGCTGCTCGTCTTCGGATCGGCATCCGCGGGGCGCGAATTCAAGTTCGTGGAAGTTCTGCTGCTTACCGTTATACTGACGGGACTTTCGGTCGCCATATTCATCTGGGGCCTCGGTCTGCCGTACCCATTGATCAAAGGCTTCTGACGCCATCGCCATGGAGCTCTTCCACGATCTGATCTTTGGCTTCAGCGTCGCCCTCTCGCTGCAAAATCTGCTCTACTGTTTTATCGGCGTACTGGTGGGTACCTTGATCGGCGTCCTTCCCGGCATCGGGCCGTTGGCGACCATCGCAATGCTCCTGCCGCTCACCTTCAACGTGCCGCCGGTTGCGGCAATGATCATGCTCGCCGGCATATACTACGGCGCCATGTACGGCGGCTCAACGACTTCGATTCTGGTCAACCTTCCCGGCGAAACCGCCGCCGTGGTCACCTGCATCGACGGCTACCAAATGGCGCGGCAGGGGCGCGCCGGGGCGGCTCTTGCGATCGCGGCCGTCGGGTCGTTTTTCGCCGGTACCGTTTGCACCTTGTTGATCGCTCTGTTCGCGCCGCCACTCGGCGCCTTCGCGCTGCGGTTCAGCTCGGCGGAGTATTTCTCGCTGATGCTGATGGGCCTGGTGGCCGCAGCGGTGCTCTCCCACGGTAATATGGCGAAGTCCCTGGCCATGGTTGTGGTTGGGCTGTTGCTCGGCATTGTCGGCGCCGATGTCAATTCGGGGCTCAAGCGTTTCGCCTTGGGCTTCTACGAGTTGGCGGACGGCATCGGCGTTGTGACCATTGCGGTGGGGGTATTCGCGGTGGGCGAGATCTTGAGCAACTTGAGCGACCCTGAGGAGCGCCAGGTTTTCACCTCCAAGGTCACCAACCTTTTGCCGACGAAGGATGACCTGAGGCGCTCTTTCGGCGCGATCGTCAGAGGCACCGGAGTCGGCGCGTTCTTCGGCGTATTGCCGGGGACGACACCGGCGATTGCCTCGTTCTCGTCCTATATGATCGAGAAGAAGCTCGCCAAAGACCCGTCACGCTTCGGCCAGGGCGCCATTGAAGGAGTAGCCGGTCCCGAAGCCGCCAACAACGCGGACGCGCAGTGCAAGTTCATCCCGATGCTCACCCTGGGGATTCCCGCAAGCGGGACGATGGCGCTCATGCTTGGCGCACTGATGATATACGGCATCGCGCCCGGGCCGCAGGTGATGACCGACAAGCCTGATCTATTCTGGGGCCTGATCGCCAGCATGTGGATCGGTAACTTGATGCTGCTCGTGCTCAATCTGCCGTTAATCGGCATGTGGGTGAGCCTGCTCAAGCTTCCCTATCGCCTGCTGTTCCCCGCAATCATGGCCTTCTCCGCCATTGGTATCTACAGCGTGAACAACAGCTCGTTCGATATCTACCTCATGGCAATTTTCGGCATCCTCGGCATCGTCTGGCGGATGCTCGATTGCAGCCCGGTGCCGATGATGCTTGGCTTCGTGCTCGGGCCGATGGTCGAGGAAAACCTGCGCCGGACCATGCAGGTCTCGCGGGGTGATCCCTCGGTATTCGTCACGCGGCCAATCAGCCTTGGTTTTATCGTCGCTACGATTCTCATCTTGATCGTGATGGCGGCGCCGTCCGTGCGCAAATGGTGGGGCACTGCCTCCGCAGGATAATCGGATGAGACCGAGCTTCGCGAAAAGCATTGTTAGCAGCTTGTCAAAAGGTTCTGCGATGGGTCGCACAGGATAAATTATGCAGGATGAAACATGGCAGACGCCGAAAGCCTATTTTCATCTTTCCGCTTTCTCCCTTCCGTTTTGTTTGCATGAGCGTTTTTCAACAGCTTAGTAAAAGGAGATAGGGTGCCTAGGCATTCCGCTACGCTCTCCATCATCGAGGCTCGGATCGATCCCGGCCGGTATTCCGCCCAGTTTAATGCGATTCGCGAGTTGTGATCCCAAGCAAAACTAGAAAGAACGACGCCTTTCACTTGTCACGCTGTAGAATGAGCGCGCTTCTAAGAATCTTTCCCACAGCGCTTTTTGGCAAGTGCTGAGCAAATTCGATGATGTGCGGGATTTTATAAGGGGCAATTTGAGTTCGCAGCAGGTCGCGCACCGATTGCGCCATGTTATCCGACGGCGCTTGGCCCGGCGCTAAAACTACCACGGCGCGAATCTTGTTGCCGATCTCGACATCAGGTTGGGCAACAACCGCGGCTTCGACGATGGCGGGATGTTTCTGAAGAGCATTTTCGATTTCGGTTGGCGAGATGAAGATGCCGCGGCTCTTAAAACAGTCGTCACGCCGGCCGGCGATGAAGAAATAACCCTCATCGTCTTTATAGGCGAGATCGCCGGTGAAGTACCAGCCGTTACGAATAACCGCTTCGGTTCTTCCCTGGTCTTTGTAGTAACCGAGAAATAGACCGGGATCTGCTGTCGAGATCGCAAACCGCCCGAGCTCCCCATTCTCTACTGGTTTAAAGTCATCGTTCAAAATCGCAGCTTCGACACCCGGCAGTAATTTGCCTACCGAACCGGGCTTCACCGGATGCCGCACACCGTGACCGATCACGAGCTGGTATTCGGACACGCCGTAGTGTTCGTAAAGCTCGGAGCCGACACGAGCTTTCCACTCCTTGTAGGTGGCTTCGCGCAAGGCTTCGCCGGTTGAATGAGCGCAACGCAAACTGCTGAGATCGTGCTGCTTCTCGAATGCTGGCATTGCCAGCAGCCTGCGGTATACGGTCGCCACCGAATGCAGCACGGTGATCCGGTATTTTTCAATATAACGGAGAACGTTTTCCGGGGTTGCGCGCCCCGACAAAATCGCGCCGGTAACGCCGTTTCGCAACGGAAAAAGCAGATTGTGGCCGAGGGCGCTGATGAAGCTCCATTCACCGGTGGCCATGATCACGTCATTTTGTTGGGGCGGCAGCCGATATCGGTTCAGATCGCCGAGGGCGACGATCCAGCGGTGCGCGTGGACGATGCCTTTGGGCGTGCCGGTGGTTCCGGACGTGTAGACGATGAAGGCCGCTTCGTCCGCGGCAGTATCGCTGGCAGTTACGAGCATCCCTCGATCCTGTGCTAGCGACGCAAAGGAAATCTCGCCCGGTTCCCTCTCTCCGGCGCAAACGACATGATTGAAGAATCCAGCACGGCGCAGCTCGCGCACCGCACCGGCGCGGGCTGCTTCGGTGAAAACCCAACCCGTTTGCGCTTGCTCCACGATCATTCTGAGTTCATCCGCAGAGAGTAGAGAATTTACTAGAACAGGAATGATGCCGAGCTTGACTGCAGCCAGAAACACTACAGCGAATTCCGTGCCGTTGCCCATCACGATCAGCGCGGTGTCCCGTCTTTTTAGTCCGCGGTGGATCAGGTTTGCGGCGAGCGCGTTGACTCGCCGATTCAACTCTTCGTATGTAATCGTTCCGGCGTCGCCGATCAGCGCGGCGCGATTGCTCAAACCGCGCTCGATGGATTCCTCGAGAACTTCTTGCGCCAGATTTAACCGGTCCGGATACTTTCTATAGCCCAGCCAGGGTCTTTGGATTTCATTGGACGCGGCCATCGATTTATTTCTGTTTCTTTTTAGCCGGTGTCTTTGACGGAAACGGCCAGCCGGCATCGTACGGGTAGCTATAGCGCGGCGGGCGCTTCTCACTGAAGGCGCGCATGCCCTCCTGACAATCTTTCGTGCGGGTGATTTCCAACACCGCGTCCAACTCTTGCTGGTAACCTTCGTCGGTGCGGTTCCAGTTCCAATACATTTTTACCAGGCGCTTGGCTTGGCGCACCGAGAGATAGGGATTTGCGGCGATTTTACCGGCAAGATCGAATACGGTGTCGAGCAGCTTGTCATGGGGAACGACTTCGTCGACCAAGCCGATGCGGAATGCTTCTTTGGCATCGATAATTTCACCGGTGAGGATCAAGCGCATCGCCCGGCCGATGCCGATGAGCTTGGGGAGATTTCTAGCGCCGCCGCTCTCGGGCACGAAGCCCGCCGGCACGGCGACTTCGCCGAAGCGCGCGCGATCGGACGCGAGTCTCATATCGCACAAGGTAGCCATCTCCAGGCCAACGCCGACCGCCGGTCCATTGATGGCGGCGATTGTCACTTGCGGCAGATCTTCGAGTTTGCGCATGGCGCTCTGCAAGACCCGATGGCGCAGGTCGTTGAAGAAATACTCCGCCATTTCTTTATAAGGCCCGGTGATGCCCATGCTGCCTTCGAAGGCGCCCAACACTTCCCCTTCGGAGGTGAGATCGCCGCCGGCGCAAAAGCCCCGGCCTTCGCCGGTCACGATCACTACTTTGACGATGGAGTTGCGCGCGATCTCGTTGCACAGAGCATCGAGTTCCAAACGCATGAGCGGATCGACCGCATTGAGCCGGTCCGGACGGTTGAGCGTGATCACGCCGATGGCCGGTTCGCCGGGGTTCGACGGATTGTCGTGCACCGACCATTTAAGCGCCTTATAATCCATTGAAGACTCCTTTGATGACGTAACTGGAATAGCCGCAGAATAGCACCACGAAGGCCACGAAGCGCACGAAGGAAAAATGCCTGACGGTCATCGAACTAGTTTTGTGTCTTTGCGCACAATTCACCGCAGCACGCTGCGCCCATTCATCTGCCATCCGTTCTTCGTCCCCACGCGCTCTTCGCGGTTAATAGAAAAAGAGCACGCGAAACCCTTAGCCTGAGCCCGGAGGACAGAATGGCTGGAACAGCATCACGCAGTCGTTACTTTTATTTCTGGTGGCCGTAGTAAGAAGTGTTCACCGGCACCTCCTCGGTGCGGCGGCGCTCGAGCGCGATCTTCTTGCCGGTTTGCCAAAACTCGCCGGCGACAGCGAGCTTCGCTTCTTCATCAAGTTCCGGGTTCCAATCACCCAGGGAGTATCCATGCCATGGTGATTCGGGCTCCAGTTTGGGCAGATCGAGCTTCTCCCATAATTTGCGGGCGCGCTCCATGTATTCTTGTTTGGGCAGCGAGATCGGCGGGAACGTCTCTTTCAACGTTGCGTCCCACAGCAGGCAGGAGTCGTCGGCGGAACCGCGCGCGTCGTGGCGCGGCGCATGGCCGATATCCATACCGCGGATAATCTGCACATCTCGATGCGGTTGCGAGCGATAGCCCAGCGCCCAGAAAACCGCATCCATATTTTCGGGATCGATGTCTTCGTCCACGGCGATGACGATCTTCGACATCGACGGCCGGAAAGCCACCGCTCCCATCATTGCGCGCCAGACTTCCGCCCGGCTCGGCTTGCGCATCTGGATGACGGTTAGCTTCTGCGTTGCCGTCAACGGCTCGTGCAGCATGACCCGAGTCACGCATTTGACGCCGAGCGCGTTTTTCAGATGATCGAGGTAGAGCGGTTCGTAGGCCATCTTTTTGATCACGCTGGATTCCGACGGCGTCACCTGGCTGATGATCGAGCATAAGATGGCTTTCCTGCGCCGCGTAATTGCGGTCACTTCCATATACGGATTGTATTCTTTGGGATTGACGTGGCCGTGCGACTCGCCGAACGGCGCCTCGGGCTCCAACCATTCGGTATTGACCCAGCCTTCGATGATGATTTCCGCGTCTGCGGGAACCATCAGAGGCACCGTCTTCGCTTTGACAATGCGAATCGGCGCTTTGACCAGGCCGCCGGCGACGGCGAACTCGTCGACATCGTAATTCAGTTTCTGCGCAGCGACGTAGGAAATCGCCGGCACCCCGCCGATGCACAAGGCCGCTGGCATTCTCTCCTGGCGCGCGCGATACTTTTCCCAGTGCACGTAAATGCCTTGACCCAATTCCAATGATGGGTTGCAGCCGACCCGGTCCGGCGCCTTGATCATGGCGCGATAAGTGCCGATGTTGTGAATACCGCTGTCAGGATCTTTTGTGATGAAATGCGCGGCGCTGATATACGGCGCATTATCCCAACCTGGGGTCGAGACCGGCACCGGGATGCCATCAACCCCCTGCCCGGATACTTTGAGATCTTCCTCTTGATAGACAACTTCATGGACCGGCGCGGCTTCGGAAGGAATCTCCACCGGCGCGATCGGGTTCGTTTTTGCTTCGGCCCACAACTCGTTTACCTTAGTTGGATCACAGCCGAGACCGATTCCGTAGATTGTTCGGTTGGCTGCTAAGATGCCAATGGCGACCGGGATATCGTAAGTCTTACCTTTAGCGTCTACCGGCTTCTCGAACAGAAACGCTTTGCGATCCTTCTCCTTGATGCCGCCGCGAAACTGCCAGCGCACTAGCGGATGCATCTCTTGGTCCTTGTCGACCGGTTCTTTGACGCGGATCAACAGCCCGTCGCGTTCGAGCCTGTCGAGATGCTCGTGCAGATCCGGATATTGGCGCGGCGGTATCATTGTCAGCTTCGTCACTGTCGCAGATTTTTCGTTGCTCATAAGCCTACCATTCGTTTTCGAAATTAGCGCCCACCTTATATCAATTCTCAACCGGGCGTAAAGTAGGTGAGCTCGGATGATGAACCTTGACACTGGAGCACTCAGCCGCCAGCTACTTTCACGACGCATATCACTGAAGATCGTGTGTTGAGGGGTCGTTGTTTAGGGAGCCGCAATCCAAGATAAGGCACTAGGAGAGCGGATCGGGAAGTTACCGCAATACGATTAATTACCGACTGGCCGGAGAGCTTGCCTCAGGATGGCCGCGCTTACCCTCGCCCGGTAAATAATGTTTCTGCTTTGTCTAATAGTAGACAGCAATCCCGGTGGAGTCGGCCCAGGCTGAGAACCAAAGTCTGTGCTAAGTAACTCTGACATGAGGTCTCGCCTGAAAGAAATGGAAGGTATCTATGGCGTTTTATGCGGTTGATGTCGGAAACCATGTCATCGAGCGGGTGACGCAACAATACGCAGTCGGCCACAGGAAAAGAGTTTTTCTTGTAGAAGCCGCTTCTGCGAAGCAGGCATGGGCTAAGGCCGCGCGCGTCTCGGGATCGATTGGCAGCGCCGGTTGTGAGCGCTGCCGCCATCGCCACTGTGAAGTTTGCGTAGAATATTCCGTCACAAAAAGATACTCGGACTATTGGATTTGTCATTGCTGTAGTGAGTTGAATCGGCGTGCTCAAAGTCCGCACCTGAGGGAGGTGTCTGATGGATTGGGAAAAGATTAAATTAGTGTCATGGGGTGTCGTCGGCGGCTCGCTGGTGACCATGTACGTCGGCTTCAACGTCGCCGGGTGGATGACCGACGGCGGGGCCCGGATAATGGCGAAGGAGATTTCGGCAACCGCGGTGGCCGAGCGGCTAGGGACGATTTGCGTGGCGCAGTTCAACCGCGACACCGCAAAGAGCCAGAAGCTGATCGACATGAAGGGCAAAGACAACTGGGACAAGAGCCGCTATATCGATACTCAGAGTTGGGCGATCATGCCTGGCGAGGATAAAGCCGAGAGCGGGGTTTCGGAAGCCTGTGCTAAGCAGCTGTCGGTCAAGAGCTAGCAGGCTGCTAATCTAAAGCTCATAGGCATCGTTGCAGTCGATCGCTTCGCTACGACGTACTATAAGCCCGCCTCCTCGTCGATTTTCGCGGCGTTGTATCTAGGCTCTTTTGAGAGCGTGCTCGGCCGCCTGAAGATCTCTATGCTGTGATCCCTGGCGATGAGAACGTCGCGTGCTTTCATTTAGCGTCGTGTACTGGCATTTGTCTCGGGTTTCTTTTGGCCGGTTCGTTTTTGTCGGCTAGTTCATTGGCATTGACGCCGCTCCCGATTTGACTGGCATAGAGCTGGGTTATCTCAGCCCCGAAAAATACTATCAGAGCCGAGTAATAGACCCACAGTAGGATCGTCACCACTGACCCGGCTGCGCCGTAGGCGGCGGCGACGGTGCTTCTTCCCAGATACAGGCCGATTAAAAACTTTCCCACGCTAAACAGGAAGGAAGTCAAAGCCGCTCCGATCAGGGCATCTTTCCAGGCAATATTTACGTCGGGCAAAATCTTGTAGATCAGGGCAAACAGGAGCGCGACCAGTGCGAACGACGAGGCCAGGTCGACGGCCGGCCAGATCTTGGCAAGGTAGGGCAGAAGATCGCCGAAATATTTGCTGACCGCCGATAAAATGGTCGTGACAATAAGCGATACCAGCAGAAGAAAGCCAATCGCTAGAAGCATTGCATAGGAGAAAAACCGGGCGCGAATGAAAGCCCACCAATCTATGTCCGACTTAGGCGTCACTCCGAAAATGATGTTGAGCGATTGCTGCAGTTGGCCGACGACGGCTCCCGCGCCGAGCAACAATAAGAAGACTCCAACCATGGACGCGAGCACGCCGCTGCCATACTGGTTAGCGTTGTGCACAATTGCCTGGACTGCCCTTGCGCTCTCTTCGCCGGCGATGCCGGCGATTGCCCCGACGATGTAGTTCTCGGTTGCGGCATTTCCAAAGAATGGACCGACGATGGCGATCAAAATAATGATTAGCGGCGCCAAGGAAACGAGAGTGTAGTAGGCCAGCGCAGCCGCCATCTGGAAGGCGTTATGATTGAACCACTGCCAAAAGGCAGGTGTGATCAATCCGATTAGCGACGTCAGTTTGTTATAGGCAGCGCGCACAGCGGAATGTTCTGCGGCCATCGTTCATCAAGGATAAAAGACTTGGCCTGCATCAAGACTCAAGGAACACCTGGATCCACAAGATACAAGTGAAGTTCGCAGGGAGATGACTCCCGACCCTGCAACCGCCCGCCAGAGTTTCGCAATGTGCGGCAAGCGATTGCGCAATACCATACTCTTCAACTGAGTATGTCGGTCAATTCTCATCTATTAATACTTCAGTACTCTAGCAATCAACTCAAAGCTGCGCGAGCGCTGCGCCGAAGCGCCACTGGTTGGTCTGTGGTCGCGAGATTGCCACTGAGTTCCTGTTGAAAGTTTAGGCTCACGCTCTCTTTCCCAGCAGGCGGTAAAAAAGTGTGGTCGTGATGATCAGCGAGAGGCCAGCCGTCAGGGCGAGCCCGAGAGAGGCGCCGAACAGTGTGGCAAAGGCGCCCAGAACCACTGAGCCGAGCGAGCGCATCCCCTGGTCCATATTGAAAACGCTCATCACCCGTCCTAAAAGATCCCGCGGCGCCTCGATCTGAATGATCACCCGGCTGATGGTGCGGAAGCTGACCTGTCCTGCTCCGACCATGCCAAGTAAGATCACCGAAATCCAAAACACGGGAGAGAGGCAAAAAAGAATGAGAAAGATCGGCGTCAGAGTCGTGGTAATCCACAAGAGCCATGCCCGGTTCCAACGCTCGCCTACTGAGGCGAGAAAAGTCAGGGATGCAATCGCACCGATTCCCGGCGCTGCCATCAGCAACCCCAACCCTTCCGGCCCGACTTCAAAGATTTCCTTGGCGAAAACCGGCATAAAGCGCTGATAGGTGACGATGAAAATGCTGAAGGTGTAGGCCGCGACGATGCTGCTCAAGATCAAGGGTGAAGCCCAAACGTACTGAAACCCTTGCTTGAATTCGCGCACGAAGTCTTGCTCGGGATTAGCGGCCCGTTGGTCTTGCAATCGGATGAGCGCCAGTCCGCATCCGGAAAGAATCAGGCTTATCAAAAAGATTCCATAACAGCCAGCGACGCCGATCCACAGGATCAGAATACCTCCCAGCGAAGGGCCGATGATGCGGGCGAAATTAAAACCGATTGTGTAGAGAGAAACAGCGTTCATCAAATCCTCGCGCGGAACAAGTTCGGCGAGAATCGACTGCGAGGCTGAAGGATTTACGGCGCGGATCGAACCGAAGAGAATTTCCACAGCGAGCAGGTGCCAAAATTTAAGGGCCCCCAAAGTATAGACGATCAGGAAGATCAACACCGGAAGGGTTGAGAAGAATTGGATGAGAATCAACAGACGCTTGCGGTCGTAGCGGTCCACCAGCACGCCTCCGAGGGCGCCCAGGAGCAAACGCGGCGCGGCGCCGCAGAGGCCCAATATGCCCAAAGCCATCGCCGATCCGGTGATCTCGTAAGCGATCCAGTAGAGCGCCACCTCTTGGACGAAGTGGCCGAGGGAACCCAATAGATCGCTGGACCAGAATAAGGCGTAATCTCTGTAGCGCAACGAATCGAAGATGCGAATGGGGTGCTCTCCTTACCAATCGATCTTTATAGCGTGTCCGCGGTCTATAAGAAAGGAATTGGCTTCGCCGAATTTCAAAGCAAAGAGACCGTTCCTCCACATGAGTCCTAAGCGTGGTCAAGTATCGCTCTGATGCGGAATGGAAGTTGCCGTGGTAAACCGATGGAACAACGATGCAGTGTAGAGCACAGTCAATCACGAGCTATGTAGGGACAACCGATAATCCTCTGGACCAAGTCAGTGGATTTTCGCACTCTTAAATGAAGCATCAAGCAACGATAAACGGGTGCTGTGAGGCGTGCGGCGCATCTCCAATAGCGTGCCTGTGCGACGTGGTGCCTAGAATTGAATTAAAGACCAAGATTTGTTTGGTAATTCATCACAGAGAACTGTCGCGGCGCAGCAATACAGGTCTCCTAGCAACTAGAGCCTTGGTTAATAGCGAAGTGCGCGTAAGAGGCGAGCGACGAGAAGCTCTAGATTTAAAAGACCTGCTGACCAGACAGTATCGAAGCTTTCTCTTTTATCCGTCCGCTGATGCCGTCGAACTCGATCAAGCGTTGGTGATGCAGGACGCAAGGCCGATTCAGCTCTTAGTTCCGGACGGAACCTGGCGGCAGGCACGGAAAATCCATTCTCGACATCCAGAATTAACGGATTTGCCAAGAGTGAGGATCAGCACGCCGAACAATTCGATTTTTCAACTGCGCGCCCAGAGTAAACCGGAGCGGATGGCGACTCTACAAGCTATCGCCCATGGCTTGGGGATTATAGAAGGGGATTCAGTACGTGCCCAGTTGATGAAGCTGTATCAAGCAAAGATCGAGAGGACCCTTAAAGGCCGCGGAATTTTAACCAGGGATTGGGTTCTTCGATAATGCGTGTTCCTCAGGCAGAATCCTACGTAGCATTATAAGGTAGTACAAAAGCGTGACCTGATTCTCCCCCTCATTGCGCGGTTTCTTCTTTTCGTCGTCCGAAAACTCCTATCAGTACTCGAGATCATTTGAACCATTACGACAATCACGACAAATACAGCGTACCGCACTATCCAAGCAGGTCGTCTCACTGTGGCAACATTAATTAAAAGTGCATCACTGTAGATAGTCATCGTGAGCTCTTTTGGAAACCCAGTCAGCGGGCTATCCCAAGGCTCTCTTTTTGACGTCGCCGGCAATTTTGATATTTTCCGACCGCGTGACCGTTACGTTGAAGTTGTAAGCAGGCGACCGGAACTGGCTCAAGGCAAATTGTTGGCCTTCGAGACGGCTGGCGTGAATACAATCCTCCGGGACGATCACGAAGTAATTTCTAATATGCAATCCGATAACGGCGTGATAAACACAGTTGTTTGAGCCTATACCGGTTACGATGATGCGGTCTCTGCAAGGGCGAAGGTCGAGCCTTCTAAGCTCATCTTCCATGGTGGTCCGATAAAAGCAGTCGTGCGAGAACTTCTGCACCACGATCTCATTCTGTAGCGGCTTTAACTCGTCAACAAACTCGACCGCCGGGGTATTTTCGATCAAGGAATAGTCCTTGCCGAAAACCGTAAATTCCGGATGATCTTTAGCCCGAACCGACTGAACGTGAATAATGTTTCCGTTTGCTTGCCGAAACCTATCTAGAAGAGCTCGGATACTTTTGATAACCGGCGTTAGAGTCAACCCATGTCGTTCGCAGCCTTCGGATTGCATGTCAACGATGATTAGGCCGGAGTTTTCAGGAGAAACTTCCAAAAGCTGCTTAGTGTCCATGAGCCACCCCATCAGTAGATAGTTAGAAAATTTATACTGTCTTCGTCTATTATCGAGCAAGCGCTCGGCTTAAATAAGTATCATCGAAGAATCTTTCAGGAGGATCCGCGATGTCAAGCAATTTCAAAAGAGCCTCGACATTGTTTTTGTTGATGCGGATGTCCAGATCCTGAACATAATAATCTAGCGCTTTTCGTTCCATCGGTGCGTCTCCACGCAAGCCATTAGCCTTGCCCAGCGCTATCGCTTTATCCTTATCCTGCCGAATCAAATCGACAGCCCTGCCGAGAGCCCTTAGAAAGCGAATCGTTTTGTCCGGGTTGGACTTGGCAAACTCTTTTGTCGACGCGACAATGTTCGACGGAAGATCCGCCAGCGAATCCCTCACATCAAGAAGAATCGTAAATCCGTCATTCTCAGCCTGTACTCGCTGTCCTGGTGTCACCGGCACTGCGTGTACTTTGCCGGCCTTGAGGGCCGCCATCCTTGCTGCCGTGCCCCCCTCTATATTGAGCAGGGTGAAGTCGCGGTCTTTGATCAAACCGTTTCGCTTAAGCGATTCGACGACGGCAAATTCCCCTATGCCGCCGATGCCGGTAATTCCTATCGCCTTGCCCTTGAGGTCGTCGACATTTTTCAATCCCTTCGCGCCGATCAACGCATAGCTCATTCTGCTCAGATGTCCGCCAACGACGACAACAGGTGCGCCCCGGGCAATGCCCCGCAATATCGCGACGCCGCCGGCGATAACCATTTCAGCCTGACCGCTCATCAGTAAAGCCATCATGATGGGGCCACTGCTGGCGAGTGTCACCGGCCGAACCTCTAAGCCTTCATTTCTAAAGAAACCGGCGCCCCGAGCGACCGCCGTTGGCAGCCCGGTGCTCCAACTCGGCGAGACTAGCGCGACGGTGATGACCTGCAGCTCGGCGGCGCTCGTGAGTTTGGCAGAAATAAACAGCAGCGAAATAGTAATGAACAGTTTTCTTTTCATTCGAGCTTTACCTTCTACATGGTGCTGGTGAAATTACGCCAACACGGTTGTTCGAGCGGTAGTGCCAGATCATAGTTCCGAGGTAATCCAATAGTCAAACATGCGTAGTGGCCTTGACGGCATCGTTCGCGCTAACATAATGTTGGGCTGAAATAAGCAACGCCGTAAGTTTGATAAACTTAAAAGCCTTGGGTGATCGGGAGGTAAAAATGTCCGAGATAAGACATATGGCCAATTGCACCAACAACAACCGTCGCCTGGCGCGGTTCTATCAATTGATCTTGGGGATGGAGGAGGTCTGGAACGAAGAACAAAACAGCCCATATGCCTTCTACGTGACCGATGGTTATTTCAATCTCAACTGCTTACAAATCCATCAAACGATCGCGGAAGTAAAAAGAGATGTCGGCATCAACCACTTTGGTTTCAAGGTCGATAGCCTCAATGAGATCAAAACCAAGCTTGGTCAGCTGGATCCGCCAATCAGCTTGGGTTCCAGGCCAAACGATGGCCGTTACACCGAGGTTCGTATTCTGGATCCGGATGGCAACGGTGTTGACGTCGCGGAACGGGGATGGGGAACGAGGGATGATAAAAATCTTCCCGGTGTAAGATACGTCGGTATCAAAACCGATAATCCCGAACGTCTCGCCGAGTTTTATAAATATATTTTCTCCATGAAGGAAGTCGACAGAATGGATAACCCGCGAATCGAGAGCCGGGCGATCTATCTCTCGGATGGCACCATCAATCTGGGCCTGATCATGAACCCGCCGGTGCCGCGCGAAGGCCTTCAGGTATTAGGATTTCAAGTGAACAGCATTCAGCAAGTCGAGGAACGATTGAAAGAGGCGCGCGGTCTAACCTACAAAGGCGAGGCGCCGTTGGCTATCCAGCGCAGCTCGTTCATCGGTCCCTACAAAACCGTAACCCTAAAAGACCCTGATGGGACTCATTTGGAGTTATCGGAAGAAGGTTGGGCCGTGTGATTCCGCCGGACTGATGTCATGTTTGGTCATCTAAAGCGAGGAGATGCAACAGTGCAATGGGTCGTCTTTAATTTAATCTGTGTCATCGGCTTTTTAAGTGCCGTTTCAACGGCTGCCGGGCAAGCGCTCAAGGTTACCGTCAGCTATACCGGCGTGGGTCCGACGCAACTTCCGGTGTGGGTTGCGAAAGAAACCGGGATTTTTAGCCGAAATGGTTTGGATGTTCAGCTGATTCGCGCCCAGGCTGCGACCTCGGTGATGGCGCTGCTTTCGGGAGAGCTGAACATGATTCAAGGCGCCGCTCCGGCAGTCGTACAAAGTAACCTGAGAGGCTTCGGCACCGTCTACGTCGCCGCCGGATACGTCGGCTTTGAATATTGGCTCATGAGCCAACGCGATATCAAATCGGCAGAGCAGCTCAAAGGCGGGCTGTTAGGGGTCTCCGGACTGACCGGCGCTTCAGCCACAGCGACCCAACTTGTTTTGAGAAAACTTGGACTCGTGCCTGGTAAAGACACTTCCGTGATCGTCATCGGCGGCACGCCTGAACGTTTGATCGCTCTAAGAACCGGAAAAATACAAGCGACTTTGCTCAATCCGCCCACGACCTTCGTAGCTCAGCGAGAAGGTTTCAATGTGCTGGCCGACTTGGGCACATTGCCGTTTCAGAATAATGGTGTGGTGACTACCCGGAAGTTCATCAACGATAAGCCCGAGGTGGTGAGACGATACGTCAAGTCACAAATCGAGGCTGTACATCTGATGAAAAGCGAACGAGCCACCGGGCTCAAGGTCCTGGCAAAATACATGGGTGGCACGTCCGATCAGGAACTGCTAGAGAAGAGTTACGACGCCTCGGTCACGGAGCACACGTTTCCGGCAAAGCAGTATCCGTCGCAACCGGGCCTCAAGACCGTAATTGACTCGCTGGTCGCAGACAATCCCAAAGCCAAAGAGGCAAAGCCGGACGATTTCATCGACAGCCAATTTATCAAAGAGCTCGACGATCGAGGCTTCATCGATAATCTTAAAAATAAAAGATCCTGAGAGTTTGCTCGGATATAATCAAAGAAGCCGAGATCCGCAGGAGATCCGTGCCGGCCTTGCGTTAAGGAACATCGATAAGGCCGCCGAATATATAACTCGCCACGTTTGGGAAGCAAAACGCGAGAAAACACTGCGATGGATGCGCCGATGACGGTAGCAAAGGGATCTTTTCAAAGGCCATCCCAGCTAGTACGCCCAAAACCGCTCCAACAATCAAGCAAGCGCAAGAGCCGGCAAATCGTATCTTAATCCAATAGGATGGGCTCATCGTTTTGTCTAAAGCCCGGCGCGAGCAAGCTTCGGGTTCATGCGAAACTCCTCCGCGCGCTCCAGTGCATGCCTTGGTTAGGCTGCCGCTCAGACTGTCCGAAATCGAGCGTCATGTTTAAGTGATTGGTCCCGAATCGCGCGGCTTGATCTGTTCGTTCTGCGGTACCATCGGACCGGAGTCCGGGTTTGTGGCAACCCAACCCATGAAGATCTCGTAGCCAACGGCCAATACCGTCGCGCCGACAAACATTCCTAGAATTCCGCGGCTGGCCATACCGCCCAACGCGCCAAACAAGATCACCGGCATCGGCACATCAACGCCGCGGCCGAGCATCAGCGGTTTCAAAACGTTGTCAGCCATACCGGCAAGCAGCAGGATGATCGTATCTATGATCGCTGCCGAGTTGCTGTAATCGCCGCTCGCCCAGATGTAAACGATGACTGGAAGTGTGACGATCAGCGCCGGCACTTGGGCAACACCCAATACCAGCGCAATGATCGACAACACACCCGCCCCAGGTACGCCGGTGAGCAGCAGCGCCAACCCTATAAGGATCGCCTGAATGAAGGCGATGCCGATGACACCTAACGCAACGGCGCGAATGATTGACGTGCAGAGTTTGGCGAAAGCCTCGCCTCTTGCTAAGCCGGCGACCCGATGGAAAATCGCTCGGCTGCTGCGCGAACCCGATTCACCATACGCCAATACAATACCGGCGATGATGAATGAGCCTAGAAACAGCAACAGGTCGCCGCCGATGCTTGCGACCATGGCAAGTGCTTTCTGGGCCAATTCGCCGATCTTCGGCTGTATGCTCTGCACGAGTCCCGGTAGGTCAGCATGGGCTTTCGACCAGGTGTCGTAGACTCTCTTGCCGATTATCGGCCATCGCTCGGCTCTTTCTGGCGGGGCAGGTATTGCCAGTGTGTTGTTTTCCACGGCGGCGATGAAATGACGAACGGAGTCGGCAAAAGAATTCATCAGCAACCCCGTTGGGATGATGATCAACAGTAAGCCGATGATAACCAGAATGGTCGACGCGAGCCATTGCTTACCGCCGACCCTACGGGCGAGCCATTGATGCAACGGGTACATCGTGATCGCCAAGATGATCGACCAGGCCATCAGCGATAGGAACGGCGAAAAGACTTGGTAGCACAACACCGCCAGGGCGCTAATCAAACCGGCGCGAATCAATACATCCAGAAGACCGGATGAGACGCGCGGTTGGCCTTCGGAATCTGGCTGCGGAATCAGATTCATTGGTTTCCCTATAGTCAGGCGGCTTGTCACCGCAGGGTACTACTTATTTAAGAAGGGCGAGTAACAGTCGCATTCGTTACCACCTATTTGATGTGGCCTAACGAGGTGGATCAGGCGCCGCTTTTAGCCGTTGCCGCCATCCCGCTTGTTGGCTGGGGCTATTCCCAGCCATCCGAGGGCGTCTTCGAGATTGTCGAAGGTCTTGACCAGCATGCCGCGGTTCACTGCGACCGTTTCGCCAAACCTCTGGGGGTCAAGCACAGGTTCTTTAAGC
>JAICEJ010000030.1 GCA_025924215.1 Candidatus Binatia bacterium | reverse complement strand
GCTCCGTCCCCCGATCCAAATCGGTGGGCCGCCTTTCTGCCACGGTCGTGGCGTAATCGTCACATCCTGGACGGAGTAGAACTTTCCAGCGAAGCTGATGTTCTCTTCAGTCCACAAGCGTCGCATCAAAACGATGGCTTCATCCGAACGTGGGGCTCGCTCTTTTTTGCTGACGCCTACAGCGGCGAAATCTGTAGCGTCATCGCTGCCGAGCCCCACCGCGGGAAAGAAACGGCCCTGCGAGATAAAGTCCAACGTCGCTAGTTGTTTGGCGAGAATCACTGGGTTGCGGGTCGACAGCACCAAGGTGCTGGTGCCAAACTTCATACGAGGCAGCCGTCCGGCGATATAGGAAAGAAAAGTGATCGGTTCGAGTGACAGAGCGGAAGACACCAGGCGATCGCTGACCCATAATGAATCGACGTCCAAAGCCTCGAGATGATCGACAAAGCCGAGAATCTCCTCGGGCTTTCTATCTTTGCCTAGAAACTGCCCGAGAGTTATGCCGATTCTGACTTTCATTTCGCTGGAGCATCTTCAGTAGAGCTTTTTGATGAATCCGCTCTTGTCGAGTTCTTCGACGAAGCTAGCATCGACGAACTCTTCGGGCTTGTATTTATTAACGTCTGGCCGGGTCGCGGCAACGTATTCGTAACTTGTCTTCATGCCTCTTGTATTTGGATAAGGCGCCGCCAGGCGGTACTTTGCGAAGACCTCCCAAGATTCCTGCGCCAGGCCGTCGTCATCCAGACGTAGCGTCTTCTTGATAACTTTCTTGGCCAAATCAGGATCTTTTTTGAACAAGGCGATGCCTTCGATATGCGCCCTCATGTAGCGCATGATCAGATCGCGGTCCTTCTGTATCGTCGATCGCCGCGACACAATCTCACTCCACGGATAGTCAACTTCTTTGAAAAAATCCCACAACGGGACAAAGCCGGCTCGTTGCGCGAGAATGAATGCCGGATGGGAAAGGGTCGCCGCATGGATTTTGCCCTGCCTGAGCGCGATGAGTCTTTCGGCATCGCCGCCGGTTTGCAACAGCGCGAAATCCTTGTCGGGGTTCATCCCTTTCTTTTTGGCAAGATGACGCACGAGAAAATCGGTGAGAGAGCCAAAGGTGGTCACGCCGATGATTTTGCCTTTGAGATCTTCGTCTTTTTTGATATCGGGCCGCACCATCATCGACTGAATCACTCCGGGCATGGTATGCGAGAGAATGACCATGTCCGATCCAGCCACTACCGAAAGCATCACGGTAGGGGTGGCAATCGGTGATATCTCCACACTGCCACCGACCAATGCTCGAGAAGAAATCCCCGACCCGCTCATAACCACCACATCGGCATCCAGTCCATGCTTTTCGAACAGCTTCGCCTCTTTGGTGAAAAAGATGATCATATTGCCCATGCTGATTGCCGGCACACCGACATGAATCTTTTTCAGCGATTTGCTTTGAGCGAAAAGCGACGAAGTAAGCACTAAAAGACTTATAAAATAGATGCTGAGCGGCACGAACATCCTATGACGAGCCATCGATCATTCCTCCTGAGCACTTCATCTATTCGGATATAGTCGCGATATCAAAATGTTGTCAATCATTCGACATTGACAAAGCAAAGCCTTTTGATTATCTCAGGCTCATGTTACCCAATTTACCGCGCGAGGCGTTGTTGGATTTGTGCCGACGGATGTTCACGATCCGTCATTTTGAAGAAAGTCTGGTGCCGCTGCATGACCGGGGTGTTTTTAGCGGTCACTATCATTTGTACATCGGCCAGGAGGCCACCGGCGTGCCGGCGTTGTCCTGCCTAGGTGCGGATGATTATCTCTTCACCACCCACAGGAACCACGGCCATTTATTGGCGCGCGGCGCTGACCCCAAGCGTTTGTGCGCTGAAATTTTGGGACGCGCCGACGGCCTCAACAAAGGCAAAGGCGGGTCCTTCCATTCGGTGGCGCCCTCTTTAGGATTTCTTCATAGCTCGGGAGTGGTGGCCGGTATAATCCCGCTGTCAACCGGCACCGCTTACGCCGCCAAGGCGCTGAAGAACGGCCGGATTACGGTTTGCCTGTTCGGTGACGGCGCGCTGGAGGAAGGAGCGGCGCCGGAAGCGTTCAATCTCGCCTCACTCTACAAATTGCCGGTGCTCTTCCTTTGCGAGAACAACGGCAAGTATGGCAGCGGTCGTGCCACGGCCGCGGCGCAGTCCTCATCCATGGCGGCTTATCCATTAACCGACTTACCGACGGCTTACAAAATTCCGGCGCAGCAGATCGACGGCCTGGATTCCGGGCTTGTGCATGCAACAATTTCCCAAGCAGTGGAAAAAATTCGCCACGGCGAAGGGCCGCAATTTGTCGAGGCGCAGACTGTGCGCTGGCCAGGCAGCGAGACCAACTGGCCGGCAGTGGCGCAGCCTACCGATAGTTCGCTGGCGTGGGATGTCAGCAACGTTGCCGAGAAAGTGCGCGAATGGTACCGCACCTGCGATCCTTTGCTGATTTATATTCGCGAATTGGTGGATGCCAATCACGCCAGCCGTCAAGAGATCGCCGGCATGGAACAGCAAGTCAAAGACGAAATCGCCGCTGCCTTCGAGTTTGCGGTGGCTAGTCCCTATCCGAAACCCGAAGAAGCAGAGCGCGACTTTTTCGCCTAAAATATTGGAGAGTTATTGACAGGCTGTTCAAAAAGATCCCAGATGCAAGGCGCGCGATGTATCAACGAGCGGAGGCGTACGCTTCGAGTACGTTGGAGCGAGGCGATCAAGCGCAACAAAGCATATGGGTCTTTTTCAGCGGCCTGAGGACTTTATGAGAGAGCTAAACTACTACGAAGCTAAGTTCGAGGCATTGGACGAAATTATGGCCGGCGATGGGCGAGTGCACTTGATCAATGGCACGTTCCTGAGCCTGAGCCCGCACCGCCACGTCTATCAGAACCTTCTGCAGAAATACCGGGAGCGCATGATCTCGCCGCCTATTTCCGAACTTGGCTTCTGCGGGCTGGCCACGGGAGCGGCGATGGCCGGTCTTCGTCCCATCGTCGATCTGAGCACCGGTAGTTTCATCTATGAGGCGTGGCCGCAAGTCGCCAATGAAGCGGCCAACGCTTATTACATGTCGGGTGGCCAGACCCGGGTGCCGGTGGTCTTCCATATATTCCACGGACTCCGCGGCGGTGGCGCGGCACAGCACTCCGGCAGCCCCCAGGCGATGCTGTGGAATGTGCCTGGTTTGGAGATCGTGCTTCCATCTACGCCGCGCGATGTTAAAGGCCTGCTCAAGACAGCCGTTTCCACTGACAATCCGACGATCTTTGTCGATCACGTTAAGCTTCTGGACGTGCGCGGTGAAGTTGCCGAAGACGAAAAGCCGATTCCATTCGGCGTTGCGGACGTTAAGCGCAAGGGCAGCGACGTGACGGTGATCGCAACCTCATACACCGTCCAGCGCTGCCTCAAAGTTGCCGACCAGCTGGCCAAAGAGAACATCGACGTCGAGATCATCGATCCCCGCACCCTGGTGCCGTTCGACCTGGCAACGATTCTCTCCTCGATCGAGAAGACCCATCGCGTGGTGCTCGTCGACGAGACGCATCAGAGTTGCGGGGTCGCTGCCGAAATCGCTGCGCGCATAGCCGAGAGCGGTTTCGATAAGTTGAAGACGCGCATTCGCCGTGTCTCCACTCTGGATGTACCGGTGCCCTTCAGCCCGCCATTGGAAGAATACATCGGGCCGCGAGACGATCGCATCGTCGATGCGATCCGCGCAGCGACGGCATAATCTTCTACATCTAAAGAAAATTGCGCAGCAAACTGCGCGCAGATAGAAACAGTCAAATTCACCACGAAGATCACGAAGAGCACGAAGTAAAACCAATGAATGTCTGAATCCTTCGTGGCCTTCGTGTGCTTCGTGGTGAGATCGTTTATTTGATTTCCACTTTGGTTCCTCGATTTTAACTCAGCTCCTGATCGTCCATGGCCAGCAAACAAGAAAGCTCAAAGGATCTCGTCGATCTTCTGAGGCGCATGTGGTTGATTCGCGCTTTTGAGGAAAAAGTCTCGGCGCTTTACGCCGAAAGGCAGATCGTCGGCCTGCTTCACCTGGGCATCGGCCAAGAAGCGGTCGCGGTCGGCGTGTGCGGTTTGCTGCGCCAGGACGATTTCGTATTCGGCGGGCATCGCTCTCACGGTCACGCGCTGGCCAAAGGAGCGGATGTCAATCGGTTGATGGCGGAAATCGCCGGTCGCGCCACCGGCTACTGCGGCGGCAAGGCCGGCTCGATGCACATCGTCGCGCTGGATGCGGGCTTCATCACTGCCACCGGGGTGGTCGGAGGAACGATACCGTTGGCGCTCGGCGCAGCATTCGCCGCCAAGGAAAAGAAACAAGGCCAAGTCGCCGTGGTTTTTTTCGGCGATGGCGCCGGCCAAGCGGGTCCGTTTCATGAGTCTTTGAACATCGCCAGCTTGTGGCAGTTACCGGTGATCTTCGTGTGCGAGAACAACGGTTATGCGGAATTCACACCGCTATCGGCGCATACGAAGGTCGAGCGGTTGGCGCAGCATGCAAAGACTTATGGGATTCCCAGCAGCACGGTGGACGGCAACGAGCTCGTAGCCGTGCGTTCGGCGACAAGCAAGGCGCTCGAGATCGCACGCGCACGCAAAGGACCAATATTTATTGAATGTTTAACGCATCGACTGCGCGGCCATTATGAAGGCGACCCCGCCAAATATCGAGAGTTGTCGCAGCTTTCCGAGTGGAAGAAAAAAGATCCGATTGCCAGATTCGCGCGCCTGCTGAAAAGCAAGAAGATGATGACGGACAAGGGACTTCAAGCGATTGAATCTGAAGCCCGCGCCCGGGTTGAAGAAGCCGCCGGCTTTTCCCTCTCATCATCGTGGCCAGCCAGTGAGGAAGTTGCGACTCAAGTTACCACAATTAACTCTCAGCCTTTTTTTAGTTGATTCCCAGGTCCGGGACGATGTCGTTGACGAAACACGCGTCGGAAGTAGCAAGCTCTTCTTCAACATTTGGAACCAAATCGAATATGTCAGAGCAGACTTTTTTAGAAGCGATTCGTGCCGGACTTCACGAAGAGATGAGCCGCGACTCGGCGGTTTACGTTTTCGGCGAAGACGTTTCACTCGGCGGACCCTTTGGCGTCACCAAAGGATTGGCGGAAGACTTCGGCACCCAACGCGTGGTCAACACGCCGATCAGCGAAGGCACGGTCATGGGGTTGGCCATTGGCGCCGCTACGGCAGGATTGCGCCCGGTGATTGAGATCATGTTCATCGATTTCATCACGCTCGCTCTCGATCAACTGGTTAATCATGCGGCTAAGCTCTATTACATGTCCGGCGGCCAGCTCGCGATCCCCTTAACTGTGCGCGTGCAATGCGGCATCAGCGGCGCCATGGGCGCGCATCATTCACAAAGCTTGGAGTCGTGGCTGGCGCATGTTCCGGGATTGCAGGTTGTGATGCCGTCAAATCCCGCCGACGCCAAAGGGCTGCTCAAGGCCGCCATTCGCGACGACAATCCGGTGGTCTTTATCGAGCATCGTGGTTTGTACTGGGGCCGCGGTGACGTGCCGAACGGCGATCATCTGGTGCCGATCGGCCAGGCGGCGGTTCTGCATGCCGGAGAACAAGTCACTATTGTCGCGCTGGCAAATATGGTGGGCACGGCATTGGCGGCAGCCGATGAATTAGCCGACAGCGGAATTTCCGCGGAGGTGATCGACCCGCGCAGCGTTTCACCTCTGGATATCGGAACGATTGTCGAATCCGTCAGAAAGACCGGGCGCATGGTTGTCGCGCACGAAGCCGTGGAACAGGGTGGGGTGGGCGCGGAGATTACCGCGGCGGTTCAACAACATGCGCTTTACTATTTGGACGCGCCAATTATGCGTGTCGCGGCACCGTTCGCGCCGGTTCCCGCCAGCCCGGCATTGGAGAAAGAATTTGTCCCTGACCAGAAGCGAATTGTCCAATCAGTGAAGAAGTTATTTGCTCATTCCTGAGCGCCGCCGCGCATCTGGCCACCAGCCGTTTCCCATTCGGTAACTGCATGCGCGTTTTATCAACTGAAGCGCGGCCGGCATCGAATCGTGACAGGTTGTCAAGATGTCATACGATTACTTGTCAGATCGAGCCGTCGAAGAACCGGATCTAACGTTAACGGAATCAAAAACCCCGATCACGACTTGCGTGAGTTCGCAAGACGCTATTGGCATCAGCATTGCTCAATGACCGTTCCAACTTTTTCAACTAAGGAGACTGCACATGCGAACTGCGCTGGCGAGCGACCGGGTGGCGATATCAATTGCCAACAAGAAATTGCATGCGGCCGAGTGCGTCGAGTGTGGCGCCAAGATTTATCCCAGTTCACTTTTGAAGCCGCATCTTGCCCGGCACCGGCTGAAGCACGAATCGTTGGTGACTGAGCTGAGGGAGCTTCAGGTTACCATCGAGCGCATGAAAATAGCTTGAACAGTGAACTGCGGCATCGCCGCGATGCCGCAGTCCGGTCTAGGTTTCTGCGGATAATTGCCTTCTGTAAATTCCATCACGTTATTCGAAAAAGGCTCCTTCAATCAGCACCGGCTTTGCCGCGCCTTGCTCGTGAGTTCTTCCAGGAATCGGTGTGCCGTCCGGGTTCAGACGCTGATCCTGTTTATCTGGACCGGCGCCGATTCGAGTCATCACCAGAGGGGTATCTCCGGAATTGCGAAACTGGTAGTAGCAACCCGCTGGAAGAACGATCGCTTGATGCTTGCTCGCATTGAGAACGGTTTTGCCGTCGCGCCCGGTGTTGAATTCAGCGGTTCCTTCAAGAACCAGGAAAATATGATCCTCTTTGGTGTGGGAGTGGAGCGCGTTCTCGCCGATGCCCGGGGCGTAGCAATGGATACGCAATGTCATCAAATCTGTTTCCGCCAGCAGGTTGCGCGTGTGCCCCTCCTTTACCAGTTGAGTTCGCAGCTTAACCACTTTTGCTTCGGTTTGTTTGCCGTTTTCCATAACTCCTCCTGTTAGTTGTTGGTTGTTCTGTGGCTACCGGGCACGATTCTAGGTCAGGTCGTCGCTATTGTGCAATACACGATCGAAGAAACACGGCGCTTCATGACGAATCTTTGCGGTTGCAAATAATCAGGACGTGGGCTTATCTGGACCGTCCCACATCTTGGCGCGCGCCCATGTCTCTACTTGCTGAAATCACAGCTATTTTCTCCGCCATGGGCTGGGCCTCCGATTCTGTTCTGGTCCGGCTGGGCTTACGGCGATCGAATATCTTCGCGGCGATGTTGATGAGCTTCGCGGTCTCCACCGCCTGCATGTGGAGCTACCTGATTGCCACAACCTCGCTGGAGTTCCTGTCCTCGCCGGCGATGATCTATTTCGTCATCAGCGGTTGCGTGCAACCTTTGCTGGCGCGAGCTCTGTTCTATGAAGGAATTACCCGAATCGGCGTCGCGCGCGCCGGTCCGCTACGCGGCACAGAGCCGTTGTTTGCGACGATTATTGGCGTGAGCTTTTTGCACGAAGAGCCCGGCGCGCTGGTTTACATGGGCACGATACTGATCATGACAAGTCTCTGGTTGATCTCTGGTCAGCACGACGGCGCGGCAAAGTGGCGACTTGTTGATACCGCTTTTCCGGTCAGCGCGGCGTTGGTTTCTGCTATTTCGCAAAGCTTGCGCAAGCAAGGCCTGAAAATTTTACCCGATCCGTTTGTTGCCGTAGCGATCGTCACCACGGTCTCGTTAATTCTATTTTTTATTTTTGTGCTGACTACCGGCAGAGCCAAGTCGCTGCGCATGGAAGGCCAGGGTTTTTCATTTTTTCTTGCCGCGGCGCTGCTAGCAACGGCAGCTCAAGTCCTCAATTTTGTCGCCTTAGGCAGAGGCGAATTGTCGGTGATTATTCCGCTCTTGAATACCACACCTCTATTTACCGTGCTCTTAAGCGTCCTTTTCCTGCGCAAAGTGGAAACGGTCAACCGGCGCATCGTCTTCGGCGCGCTTCTCATGTTCGCAGGCATCGTGACGATTACCAGCCGGTGATTACGGTTCAAGATTCTGATCCAGCCGATTGAGCTCTGTTAGACGGCAGTTCTGGCGCTTGACACAAGCAAGTCGGTCCCGGATATTACGGCTGTTCTGAGGTCCAGGCAGCCCAGGCTGTGTTACGATCCCCAAGGGCCGCCGAGGTGTTTGTATGATAAATCATGACCCTGTAATTTCCCCCCTTGCTGAGCTGAATGAAGAATCCGCGCTTCGCACTATACTTGAAGGCACCGCAAATGAGACCGGCGAGCGGTTTTTTGCCGCGCTAGTTGAAAATCTAGCGCGAGCGTTGAACACTCATGGCGCATGGGTCACTGAATACATCCAGGAACGCCGCCGGCTGCGCGCCCTTGCCTTTTGGATGGACGGGCAGTGGATACAAGATTACGAAACCGATATTGCCGGCACGCCTTGTGAAAGAGTGATCGATAGCGCCGATATCGTTCATTTTCCCGATAACCTTTTTAGACTCTTTCCGGACGACCCGGACATAACCGCAATCAACGCGGTGAGCTATCTGGGAATGCCTTTGAAAGACGTCGACGGCAAAATTCTCGGTCATCTTGCGGTGATCGATCGACGGCCGATTCCGGAAGAACCCAAGGTTCAGGCCTTGTTCAAAATCTTTGCCGCCAGAGCAGCGGCCGAGTTGCAACGTCAAAGCGTTGAGAAACAGGTCCGAGAACGCGAGGAGAAGTTACGGCGCTTATTTGACAGCGCGATGGATGCGATTATCGAGCTTGATCAGAATCTCAAAGTGACCCGGGTGAACCCCGCCGCTGAACAGGCATTTCAGTGTCCGGCGCGGCAGGCGATTGGTCATGAATTCAGTCGGTTCGTTTCAACCAAGAGTTATCAAACAATTTTAAGGCTCATCGATGAGTTCAAACCGTACCCTCCGGAACGCCGCTCTGCATGGGTTCCGGGCGGATTACGCGGAGTGGCGAGCGGCGGCAATGAATTTCCAGCGGAAGCCACCATCTCGTGCTTCGAAATTGGCAGGCAAACCTTCTACACCGTGATCTTGAGAAACATCAATGAGCGGCTCGAAGCCGACCGTAAAATTAATTCTCTCACCGCCGAAGCCGAATATCTGCGTGAAGCGCTAAACAAGCTTGGTGGCTTTGAGCAAATTATCGGGCAAAGCGCCGCGCTTAAAACGGTGCTCGAGGATGTCGAGCAGGTCGCGGTCGGCCACACCACGGTCCTGATTCTTGGCGAAACCGGCACCGGCAAAGAATTGATCGCGAGGGCGATTCACAGCGCCAGCCGTCGCGCCGACAAGCCCCTGATCACGATTAACTGCGCTGCGATCCCAGTCGCACTCATGGAAAGCGAGTTTTTCGGGCATGAGAAGGGCGCCTTTACCGGTGCGACGCAGAGACGCGAGGGATGTTTTGCTTTGGCCGATCGCGGCACAATATTCCTCGACGAGGTCGGTGAGCTTTCGCTCGATTTACAAGCTAAGCTGCTGCGGGTTTTGCAGGAAGGCGAATTCACGCCCGTGGGCGGCTCGCAGGTTCGCAAGGTGAATGTGCGTGTCATCGCGGCAACCAACCGCGATCTCAAAAAGGCGATACGCGAAGGGCGTTTTCGCGAGGACCTGTACTATCGTTTGAACGTTTTTCCGATCAGTGTGCCGCCATTGCGTGGAAGGAACGAAGATGTCGTGATCCTGGCGTCGGAGTTTGCCGCCAAATTCGCCCAGCGTATGGGTAAGCGCATCGAGCCTCTTTCAGAAGAGGTCAAGAAACGTTTGAAGGCTTATTCCTGGCCGGGCAATGTGCGTGAGCTGCAGAATGTGATCGAGCGGGCTGTGATTACCTCTCGTGATGGGTCTATTAATCTTGATCGGGCTCTGCCGGAAATTCCCTTGGAGGTCGCTGCTGAAACGGTACCGGCCGTGGACGGCGTGATGCAGCCGGCGCCGCGAATTCTACCGATTCGCGAGCTTCAGCAACTGGAACGAGAGAACATTTTGCGCGCTCTCGAATCATCGGGCTGGCGTGTAGCCGGCAGGGACGGCGCCGCCAGCATGCTCGGCATCAATCCGTCTACTCTCAATTCCCGCATCCGCGCTCTCGGCATCCAGCGGCCGAGATGAGACTCGCCATGCGCTCGGCGGGACTCTAGAGATAAATTACTGCCGAACATTATATTCATATTCTTCTGCCTTTCCCTGTGAGAAAGATCTCTTCGGCTCGCACCATTTCACGTGAGCAGCCCCGTTAAATACGTGAGATCTCACAACCAGCGATGCGAGATCTCACGACTCGTGAGATCTCGCATTTAGCCCCCCGCCCCGCAATTCTCCAACTATCGGCAATCATTCGTAAATTGGCAGTTAACTCTGCTGGCACACTAGCTGCTCTACGGCTAGCTAACAAACTTATCGAGGAGGTGAAACATGCAACACAACTACTCGTATGAATCAACGTTGGCCACATCTGAGAGGATTGGCTGGAAGGTGGACGATCTCATCGGCGGCGATAAAAAGCTCGACTTTAATAAGCCGTTCATGCCCGAGTCCTTGGCTCAGGTAAAGCAGCTGTCGTTTCTCGGGGACAAAGAGCAACTGACGCTAAATCAGATCCGCGGCCACGAGTATCTGTCCATGTTCGGCCTGGTCGAAGAGTTCATTCTTCCTTACGTGGTCGATCATGCCCGTCCGCAGCTTTCCGGTGATGACTACCGGGTGCGCGCCCTTCTTCAATTCGCCGGGGAGGAGGCCAAGCACATTCATCTGTTCAAACGCTTTCGCCAGGAGTTTGAGGAAGGCTTCGGCAGCAAGTGTGAGTTCATCGGCCCGGCCGAAGACGTCAAGCGCTTCGTGCTGTCGCACAGCCCGCTGGGGGCCGGCATCGCGATTCTGCACATCGAGTGGATCACGCTCAGGCACTACATCGAAGGCGTCCGGGACAGCCAAGAACTCGACCCGCAGTTCAAGAGTCTGCTCAAGAACCATTGGCTGGAAGAGTCGCAGCACACCAAGCTTGATACGCTGATGGTTGAGGAAGTCGTCGGCAATGCCACGGCCAAGGAGATTGATCAGGCTTTTGCTGAATATGCCGAGATCGGAGCGTTCCTCGATAATGGGATCCAGCAGCAGGCCGAGTTCGATGTCGAGAGTTTCGTCCAAGCAACGGGGAGAAACCTGTCCAAGAGCGAGCGCGAGCAGGTCAAAGCCACGGTGCTCAAGGGAATGCGCTGGACCTACCTTGGCACCGGTATGACGCATCCCAATTTCCTCGCTAGCGTCGAGTCTATCAAGCCTGAGGCGCGCAAACAGATCGAGGAAATGGCCCCGGCGTTTTGCTGAAGTCGTCATCAAAACAACAAAGATAAAATCAAAAGGAGAAGGAGATCGAAACATGTCTGCACTTGAAGCAAGAAATATCGGAACCGTGAACGGTATCGATGTCGATGCCCTGCACGAAGTCATTGAAGAGGTCAAAAAAGATCCGTCAAAAGCTTTGGTCGAGTTCAAGGTCAAGACCGGCTGGAAAGGACAGACTCGTTCTGAAACTGCGGTCGACTCGTACAAACTAGGCGGCAAGGAGATCAAACGTCGCTTCACGATCAACGCCGACGAACCCATCGAGCTACTGGGCGAGAACACTTCTGCCAATCCGCAGGAGCTGCTAATGGCGGCGCTCAACGCCTGCATTACCGTCGGCTATGTGGCGGGCGCGGCGGTCAATGGAATAACGTTGAGGAAATTGGAAATCGAAACCAGCGGCCGTCTGGATCTTCGTGGCTTCCTCGGGCTCGATCCAAAGGTTAAGCCCGGTTACGAATCGCTGCAATACGTGGTTCGGATTGCCGGCAATGGCACGGCGGAGCAGTTCAAGGAAATTCATGAGAATGTCATGAAAACATCGCCAAACTATTTCAATCTGTCACAGCCTGTGAAGCTTGACGCCAAACTAGAGCTCGAAAATTGACAGTTATTATTTGGAACGGCGCAAAGGACACCTAGCTAGGAACGTCGAATATCTACAAACAGCAAGTCAATTTCGTGCCCTTGGCGCCGTTCCCCCCAACCAATCTGGAGAGAAGCGATGATTACTATCAAAAAGGTCGCAAGCGCCGAACAGGATAACGCCGTCGGTGCCATAGTGAAGGCCTTTAGCACCGACCGTGCCGCCCGCTGGATGTACCCTGATTCACAGCAGTATCGGAAGCATTTTCAGAGTTTCGTCAAAGCGTTCGCCGGGTCCGCCTTCGAGCATGGCAGCGCCGATATAGTAGATGGCTACTTGGCCGCAGCACTTTGGCTTCCTCCGGGCATTCATCCGGATGACGAAGTCATGGGCAAACTGATTCGGAGCACGGTACTGGAAAGCGATCAGGCAAACGTGTTTGCGCTATTCCAAGAGATGGATCGTTACCATCCTGCCGACCCTCACTGGTATCTACCGATGATCGGTGTCGATCCTGCACAGCAGCGCAAGGGGTATGGCTCGGCGTTGCTGCAACATGCGCTTGCGCGCTGCGATCGCGAAAACAAACTCGCTTATCTGGAATCGACCAGCCCGCGCAGCGTCCAGCTGTATCAGAGGCATGGGTTTGAGTTGCTCGGCACGATTCAGGTTGGCACCTCGCCGCAGCTGTTTCCGATGCTACGAAAGCCGCGCCCAATATGGCGTGGCGCGAATAATCCACAGAGTAATCATTCATCAACAGGATGGGCCTAGCTATGAGCGTTGAAGCATTTTTATTTTTTGCCCTTGCCGCGGTCTACTGCGCCATTTCTTTTCCTAGCCCGTCAGGAGAAAGACGCCGTTTCGCGCACAAAGAGCGGAAGCAGCCCTGTTTGATCGACAGAGTTCGAACAGCAAGGCAGCGATCTTCCCAACTGGCTAGGAGAGAAGGTGATGGCCACAACCTGCCCGGTCGGCTTCAATGTCGATAAGTTGCGCCAGCTGGTCCGAGCGGAGTATGACCGCGTCGCGCGCGAACCGGACGGTAAGTTTCACTTCCATCGCGGCCCGCAGTATGCCGCGCGCATGTTGCGCTATGACGCCCAACAGTTGGCGCTGATTCCGGAGGAGTCTACAGCTTGTTTCACCGGTGTCGGCAATCCGCATCGGATTGGTCCGATCGAGACTGGAGAAACGATTCTGGATGTTGGCTGCGGCGCCGGCATGGACGTGCTCCTGGCGGCCAAACGAACGGGAGCCATGGGACGCGCCATTGGCGTCGACATGACGCCGGCCATGATCGAGCGCGCCAAGGCGGCGGCGCTAAAAGCCGGGCTATGGAAAACCGTGAAAGTCCGGCGCGGTATGGCGGAAGAGTTGCCGATAGAAAGTGAGACAATTGACATTGTCATTTCCAACGGCGCGTTGAATTTATCGGCTCAAAAAGTGCGGGCATTCAGCGAAATTTTTCGCGTACTGCGCCCAGGCGGCCGCTTCTATCTGGCCGATGTCGTCGTGCAGCGAGAGCTTTCGCTCGACGCGCGCAGCGATGTCGATCTCTGGGCCGCCTGAATCGGCGGGGCTCTGCCGGAGGCGGAGCTTTACCAGCTATCTGCTCAGATCGGTTTCGCCGAGGGCAAGATCGTCGAACGCTTCGATTGCTACGAAGGCACATCCGCAAAAGCCAAACTGTCGAAAAATCTTTACGTGCAAGGGGTGAACTTTTTTGCGCGCAAGCCGGTTAACTACTTGAGATCCGCAGCACGACCGCCAGACTAGCGTAGTCGTGATTACCGGCCGCATTTATTTCAAGGCGTTGAACGTACTCCCGTTATCATTGCTGCGATAACGGGAGTACGGAGCTGCGAGGAGAGGCAAGGATCGTCCTACCCTTCATGTGCAAAGGTCATCCATGGGATAAGGGATGATTACACCTTGGCGCGGTCCCAAAAGCGCAGCTGCCGGCAAGCCGCAACAAAGGTTGAACAATCATCCTGGCCTTTGATGGCGATAAATCCCTTATCGCGGGTTTCAGGCACTCCGGCGTGCATCATTACACTGACCGCGCCTTCTGTGTAACCGACAAACTTCATGTGCGCAAAAGCATCGGCGATGAAGTCGCGCGCCGCCGGTTCTTTCACAAGCATTTTTGCGCCATCTTCGGACGGCAACAGCGCCACGGCGTCGTAAAGCACGGATGGCCCGCCGTCAATCTTCTGCGCAGCTTCGATCCAAGAACCGTCACTGGCTTTAACGCCGCCCACCTTTGGCGCGACAATTTCAAGCAGCGCGCCTTCGCTCTTCAAAGCGGATTTGAGCGATTCCAAGATCTTGATGTCTACGCCGTCAGTGACGAGGGCGCCTACCTTACGTCCCTTAAAACTTTTGGGGCCGTTCAGCAGGATGCTCAAGGCCGGCGACTCCTTTAGGTCTTCGCGCGTCGGCCTGGCGGCATCTGCCGGTTTGGGCATTTCTTTAAGACCTAAACCGTCGGCGACCTGTTTTGCTAAACCCGAATCGATATTAAGGAGGTGCGAGACCATGCGCGCGCGAATGGCAACCCGCTCGACTTTACTGAGCTCGAAGATGAGGGCGTTGGCTATGTGATTCTGTTCGGTGTCGGTCTGGCTCAAATAGAACTGTCTTGCCTGGCTGTAGTGATCGGCAAAAGTCTCCGAGCGGACGCGCAGTTTGGCTTCCTGTTCCTCAACAGGAAAAGAAGTAAACCCCTTCTCGGGCGATTCACGAGGACCGCTTCCTTCGCCATCCCACGAATTCGGCTCATAGTTGACCCGTCCCTTCGGATTTACCAGGGCCATGTGGCCGTCTTGCTGGAAATGAGCAAACGGACACTTCGGCGCATTGATTGGAATGTGGGTAAAGTTAGGGCTGCCGAGCCGCTTGAGTTGGGTATCCAGGTAGGAAAAGTTCCGACCCTGAAGCAAGGGATCGTTCGTAAAATCGATTCCAGGTACGATGTTCTGCGTACAAAACGCGACCTGCTCGGTTTCGGCGAAGAAATTATCGACACAACGGTCGAGCACGAGTCGACCGACGCGCCGAACCGGCACATCCTCCTCCGGAATGATCTTGGTAGCATCGAGCACGTCGAAGTCGAACTTGTCGGCAAAATCTTCATCGAAGAGCTGCAACCCCAGTTCCCATTCGGGATAGTCGCCGGCTTTGATTGCATCCCAAAGATCCCTTCGATGAAAATCTGGATCGGCGCCGTTGATCTTTACGGCTTCGTTCCAAACCACCGACTGTAAGCCGAGCTTTGGCTTCCAATGGAACTTCACAAAGGTCGACTTGCCACCGGCATTGACAAAGCGGAAGGTATGAACACCAAACCCTTCCATAAAGCGGAATGAGCGAGGGATTGTCCTATCTGACATGATCCACATGACCATGTGCATGCTTTCCGGTGTCAGGGATATGAAGTCCCAGAAATTATCGTGTGCTGTCTGCGCCTGGGGAAACCCGCGATCCGGCTCTTGCTTCGCTGCATGGACCATGTCCGGAAACTTGATGGCATCCTGGATGAAGAACACCGGGATGTTGTTGCCAACGATGTCCCAGTTGCCTTCTTTGGTATAGATCTTTACGGCAAAGCCGCGGACGTCGCGAGCCAGATCGGGCGAGCCTTTGTTACCAGCCACCGTCGAGAAACGCACGAACAGCGGCGTTTTCTCTCCTGCTCGCTGAAACAGGTCGGCTTTGGTGATGTCGGACAGCGATTCGTAGTTCTCGAAATAACCATGCGCTCCGAAACCCCGCGCATGAACCACCCGTTCGGGGATACGCTCATGGTCGAAGTGGAAGAGCTTCTCGCGGAGGTGAAAATCCTCGAGCGCCGTGGGCCCGCGCGCTCCGATCTTGAGGGAATTTTGGTCATCCGACACAGGAATTCCTTGCTGCGTAGTCAGTACAGGTCTCTCGCCATCGGCTATCTGGTGCGTTTCTCCCCCAGTGCCGATCGTCACATTCTGATCGTCGTAGCGTACACTCTTTCGTTCGTTGGCAGTGCCTTGGCGCGTGCCTTTGGACGAGCTTTTCTTAGGCATAAGTTTCTCCTCGTTTTGGTAACCTAAATACGATGTGGATATAATCTGATTGTGGCTAGGAGGCACAGTTCTGCGCAACATCTATGCCATTGGTGAGCCAAGGCTTGTCACTGCGTCTTGCGGGATTTCGACAATTGCTCTGGCTCAATATTGGGGCATTCACAATTTATCGCTGACCTATTTCCGGACAACTCTATAGGAATTCCTCGTCGAGAGCTCGCACTCGACGCGCATGAGCGGCCTGTTGCTTGACCGTCCTACAACAATCCTGATAACAAGAACTAAATTGCGTGCCCAGCACGGGGAAGTTTAGGGGTAGTCCTGATGGATAGTCGTGAATTCGCAAAAACGCTCGAGAAGCAAGTCGCCGATTTCTGCGAAACTCTGAACACCAAGCTGCCCGCTTACAGCTACATCCCGCTGGACTCGGACGACGCACGCATCAAAGTCATGCAGAGCCGTCTGTTCAACGAAATCCGCGCCGGCGAAATCTTTGGCGGATGGCTCAAGAGCACGCCGGAACTAGACGTCAAAAAGACCCTTGCTGAAGCGGTGCACGAAGAATACATTCACGCCGGTTACCTCGAGGAAGCGCTCAAATCAAAAGGCGCGGTGCCCTATGAATACAAGCCACTGCCCGCGCAGATGGCGATGTTCAATGCCTTCGAGGGATTAACCGAGACGGTCGAGCGCATTGCCGCTTTTCCCATGGCGGGTGAAGGTGTTGCCGACTACTTGATCGGTAAAAGCCTGAACGTCGGCACCGTTCCCTCTTGGGTCACAAGCCCGTACCAAAAAATTCATGAAGATGAAGAAGAACACGGCAATTATCCTTTCGAGATTCTCGTCAAATACGCGACGACACCGGAGAAGCAAGAGAGGGCGGCGCGCGCAGTGGCGATGAGTTTAATCTTGCGCCGCCAGTACTTCGACAATCTCGATCGCTGGGTGAACGAAGATAAAATGTACTAGCCGGAAGCGAGTTTTCAAAGAATCCAGCACAATCGGAGAGGTCATTGCCCGTGCTCTCCGGAACGCGAAACTTCAGAAAAGTTGTTTGCACCTTGAGAAATGTAGACGGACATGAGATGTATCAGTGTGGCAAAGCGAAACGGACATGACGTTTGCTATGGCTGCCAACCGATACAGGAGTGGTATGAAAACCAGCCCGGAAGACCGGCAGAGATATAGAATTAAGGATTCTCATCGCAATCAGTCCTTTGTCGGCATAGTGAAGAAAGATCCAAACACCTTTGCATGGACATGGAGCGGTCATATCGATTTTGAAGACGGGCATGAAATGAAATTCATTAGCCAGCGCAATTTCACAACTCATCTAGAGGCTGAAGAATATATGCGCCAATTTGCCCGAGCCCATATCGATAGCAGATTAAGAGGACTGCAGCAGTTTTAGCTTCTTGAGCGCCGCTCTTCGCTTTGATCCCCGCGGTAGAATTCTCCGTGGGTCTCACCAGTCATGATCGACGATCGCTGAATCACTGACAGTTTACGGCAGGATCTCAGGATCGCAGAGCGGCGCCAGTCGTTCCGAGAGGATTTATGAATTCGAACAAAGAATTGAAGATCAAACAGATCATCTCCGCACAGAGAGGCTGGAAAGCGGTTCATTGCGCGCAATCAGAAAGCGGCCAGCTTGCGATGTTTGAGCGGGCGATTGTTTGCTGGGCATTGGTCGAACAGCACGGCGGCAGCGAGGGAGGCCGAACCGAAGTGCGCGGGATGGAGCAGCGGTTCGATCATCTCATCGTCGTCGGTAATGTCATCAAGACTGAAATCATCGGCGCAGATGAAGTCGATTGCAACGAGTATTTTCTTGGCTATGACGATCCGGACGCGCACAGAGAATCACAGTATTGGATCGGCGAAGCCTACCGCCGCTTGAGCAAAGAAAAGGCACAAAGAGCGAAGTAGAAGGTTTGGCAGCACAAAAGTAAGGCCTAGGCAACAATCAATTCACCTCGGGCCAACTCAGCGTATTCTGAAATCCCAGCGTGTTTTCTGGTTGTTCTTGACTGATCGACTGTTCCTGGTAAATTTTACAGGTACCGCGATGAACCGCGGGTTGTCACAGCGACGCGCGATCTTCCCACCTTCCTGACTCAGCACGTTATTGCCGCCCGCGCTGCGCTGGTTTTGCCATAATCAGATTCGTTGGCGAGGAGGTATTCCTTCCGAATCCTCGGATGGAACGCAAATTCTATGTACGAGAAACATTTCGGCTTTTCAAAACTTCCCTTCAGCGTCGCTGCCGATCCCGGCAATTTTTATCTGAGCCCGACTCATCAGGAAGCCCTGTCCAACCTGCATTACGGCGTACAATGCCGGAAGGGGCTGATCGCAGTCATCGGCGAACCCGGCACAGGAAAAACCTCGCTGCTGAGGATGTTTGTGGCCAGCGCGCCGCCGAATACCCGCACAGCAATCATCTATGATCCTCGCATTAGCTGGAAAACGATGCTGCGGTCGATTCTCAGCAAATGCGGCATTAATGCGCCACGATCCGATAGCGAAGGCATGATGCGGCGGCTCGAGACTCATTTAAAGCGTGAGCTGAAACAGCAACGAAGCGTGGTGTTGTTAATCGATGAGGCTCAAACGCTAAGCGACGATTTGCTCGAGCAATTGCGCCTGCTATCAAATCTTGAAGCTGATCGGGAAAAGCTCCTGCAGATCGTCTTGGTCGGACAGTCCGAGCTCGAAGAAAGACTTTCTGAAGTAAAGTTCTCTGCTCTCCAGCAGCGGATTGCACTCCGGCTTCAGCTCTCGCCTTTGCAGCCGGAAGAGGTGGATGGCTACATAGAGTTCATGCTGCAAAAGGCCGGATACCAGGGCAAAGAGCTGTTTGATAGGAGTGCGGTAGAACGGATCAGTTATTATTCCAGAGGGATTCCGCGTCTGATCAGTTCGGTTTGCGATAATGCGCTCCTGGCGACCTACCGCGCTTTCGAGCAATCCGTTTCGGTTGAGCGCATCGATAAAGCTGCTCGAGATCTTAAAATCCAAATGCGACAAAACGATCCGCCCACTGCCGATTTGCCGTCTCATCCAGCCGAAGAATTCTATCTTGGTGACGAGCAATCAGGGAACGAAGATTCATGGCAAGAAGAATTCGATGCCTCTCTCGCCAGTTATGAGGAAGCTCGCAAAGGGGAGCAGGGGACTTCTCGTTCCCAAGGCGCGCGCTTGTTGTTTCTGGCTCTTGTTCTTATCACCGTGGCTGCCCTGATTTACTTCCGATCTGGCGGCGATCACGCACAGCTCGACCGATCCGCCATCGGCCAGGCAAACGTTGATGAGGCGAGTTTTCCCCCAGCAGTCGAGGAGCATCACCATCCAGCCCCGTTGATGGCGAGCGCTTTCGATCCTCTCTCGAGTTTTGCACCTCCAACAAGGGAAACAATGCAAGGAAGTGCCCGAGTTTTCGTGCACACGCCGGAATACGCAGACCGGCCCGTGATTACGCAAATCGCTAAAGCGCTGCAAGCGGCGGGCTATGAGCTTCCGGATCCGAGGATCGCAAATGGCAGAACCGGGGGAGATGTTCGGTTCTTTTTTCCCGGTGATCGAAGAGAAGCTAATACCGTAAAGTTTCTCATCGAGGCGGAGCTTCGTAAACGCGGCTTCCCGATCTCACTTCAGCTGCTTGAGCGTGACGGCAGAAAATTCCAACATGCCGCGCCGGGCAAGATCGAAGTCTGGCTTCCGCCTTTATCAGGT
>JAICEJ010000029.1 GCA_025924215.1 Candidatus Binatia bacterium | reverse complement strand
CGATCCGACGGCACCCTGACAAAGCGGGTGACGATTTGGATTGTCCGCGACGGTGACGACCTCTACGTGCGATCGGTGAATGGGCGTACGGCGGCCTGGTTCCGTGGCACTCAGGTTCGTCACGAAGGGCGCATCGAGGCCGGCGGCATTGCCAAAGACGTCACGTTCGTAGACGCCGATCCCGAAATCAACGACAAGCTCGATGCCGTGTACCGGAAAAAGTACCGGCGCTATGCGGCCAACATCGTTAACAGCATTGTTACTCCGAAGGCACGATCCACGACACTGAAAGTAGTGCCACGATCAACAAGCTCTTAGCTCAATGATCACCGAAAGCAGAGGTAAACGTTTATGCGTGCAACTGTAATGTACGGAGCCGGCGACGTTCGAATCGAGACGGTCCCCGACGCCCGCGTTATCGAATCGACCGATGCCGTCGTGGCCGTCAGCCACGCCTGCATCTGCGGCAGCGATCTCTGGCCTTATAAGACGATGGAACACAGCGACACCGGCCGCCGCATGGGACACGAGGCCATCGGCGTCGTGGACGCCGTCGGGGCCGACGTTCGCACGATGAAAGTCGGCGATCTCGTCATTATACCTTTCGCCTACTCCGACGGCACCTGCGTCTTCTGCCACGAAGCGCTGCACACGTCATGCGTCCGCGGCGGGTTCTTCGGTGTAGAGGGCATGGACGGAGCACAGGCCGAAGCGGTGCGCGTCCCTCAGGCAGACGGAACACTGTTCGTGCTGCCGGTAAGCAAAGACGATGCGCTGATGCCGTCGCTTCTGACTCTTTCAGACGTGATGGGCACCGGCCATCACGCGGCGGTAATCGCCAAGGTCAGCCCTGGGAAGACAGTTGCCGTTGTCGGAGACGGCGCCGTCGGCTTGTGCGGCGTCATCGCCGCGCGGCGGCTCGGCGCCGAGCAGATCATCATTCTCGGCCGGCATGCCGACCGGATCGCGCTCGCTAGAGAGTTCGGCGCAACCAATGTAGTTAGTGAACGCGGCGACGAGGCGGTTGAGCGCGTGCGCCAGCTCACCGGCGGCTATGGCGTTCACTCCGTGCTCGAATGCGTCGGCCTCGAACAGTCGATGCTCACCGCGATCAGTATCGCGCGTCCGCGTGGCGCGGTGGGCCGCGTTGGCGTTCCCCAGGGCGAGACCATGGCCGGATCGCAGCCGGCCTTCTACAACAACATCACCGTGGGCGGCGGGCCCGCGCCGGTCCGCGCGTACATCGACGAGCTTCTACCCGACATTCTCGAGGGCAGGATCGAGCCTGGCAAGGTCTTCGACCGGGTCGTGGGTTTGGACGATGTGCCTGACGGCTACCGGGCGATGGATCAGCGCGAGTCGATCAAGGTCATGGTCGAGCCGTGATCGCCGGCAGCAAGTGAATTGCCCTCTGCGCAAGGGGTGGTCTGTGGTTTCTTAACGTCGCCCCTTTTGCGGGAGAGCGCGGGGTGCGGGTTTCAATCACGATTTTGCAAAGGAGTTTGCACAGTAAGCAGATGCGACGAACTCAACTAGGAGAGCAGCATGAACGCGAAGGAGTTTTTGATTTCTCGCTCGTCGTGTTGACGCTATGTGTCTTCGGTCCGGCTTTGCCGATGAGGCGCTTTGGCGAGAAAGCAGTTTTCGGTGTCGTCGACAATATGGCTGGCAGCCTACTGGTCCACTCGTTTTCCTTCGACCGGAACCGCACATCGAACACCAACAGGAAGCGGACCTGTCGTCGATTTTATCAATACGATCCCTGGTCAATGTCGCGTCGAACGTCTGACCATCAACTTACCTGGTTTATGGTTCTCCTTTTAGTGGCCCAAACGCTTTCGGCGGCCGGCGGTGTTTTGTTCCGGCTTCATAGGCCGATGCGATTTCGAAGAGGTTCGCTTCGTCGAATGGACGTCCAAGAAATTCCATGCCGACCGGAATTTGATCCGGTTTGGGGCCTTCCAAGCGGCTGCGATTAGGATCGTTGGCGTCAGGGACACGGTCGTACACTTCTCGGGTGAATCCCGCCGGCACAACGATGGCCGGGAATCCACTTACCGGGCTCAAGTTCACGCTCCAGCTGCTGCCGGCGCCGCGCCACAGATCCAAATCGGTTTTCAGTTTAGTTTCGCCCGGCAATAAACTCGGATCGGAAAGTTCCGTGCCGGCCTTCAACATTCGCGGCTCGGTATGCGTGTCGTACACTTCCGGCGTGCGGTTGGCCAACACCATGTGTGGCGGAATGGTGCTGTAAGGATAGACCAGCGCGTCGAGATTATTGTCCGCCATGACTTTGTGAAGTATCCGTTGCAGGTTTTGCATGCGTAAGATGTGGCTCGAATGCGCCGGCGTGTCGAGGGTTTTCGCCTTGGCGCCAAATGCATTCTGCAGCACCGGCAAATCGCCGGAGAACGTTTTGGTCGCGAACATGTCTTCGACGCTGCGAAATTTGGCATCGCCGCGCTGGCGCAAATAAAGATTCATCGCGTACTTGCCTTCTTCGCCGCGGCGCTGTCCGGCGATCATGCGCAGATTGACGCCACGCAGGCCGGTTGTCAGCGTTTTCGGATCGCCGCTGATCTCCACCATGCGATCAATGGGATCAATTCCCGCGGGGACAGCATCTTTGAAAGTCTGCGTGAAGAAGCTCGGTTCATAAGACGCCATGATCTCGGCTATGGCGCCGTCGAAATTTACCGGATCGACGATGGTGGCGCCGAGACGCTTCATGTCGGCTATCGCCTGGTTGGCGATGCGGATGCTGTCGCGGTCAGCGACTGTTGCTTCGATCAAGAACTCGCGCACCACGCCCAAACGTTTGCCGGCGAGGGATTTTTTGTTCGCGTACTGTCGGTACGGTACGGCTTTTTTGCCATGCACTGGCGCCGTTACATGATCCCGCGGGTCGGCGCCGGCGACAACTTCGAGCACCGCCGCGGTGTCCTGAACGGTGCGGCACATCGGTCCGCCGCGGTCGCGCGAAAATGACAAAGGAATAATTCCGGCGCGGCTTACCAGCCCCTGCGTTGCGACCATGCCGACGAGCGCATTGGCGGTGGATGGGAAACGCACCGAGCCGGACGTGTCCGTGCCGAGCGCGCACATTGCCAAATTCGCCGCCACCGCCGCGCCAGACCCGGCGCTCGATCCACCAGGCACGCGTTTGGTGTCGTATGGATTGCAAGTCTGGCCGCCCAACGCGCTGCGCGCGATGCTGGCCGGCGCGTACTCATCCAGATTGGTCTTGCCCAAAAAGATCGCGCCCGCGGCCCGCAGTTTTGCAATCATGGTAGCGTCCTGCGGTGGTTTGTCATTGGCATACGCTGCGGCTGCGCCCGCAGTGGTCCGCATATCCGCGGTATCGTAGTTATCTTTTATTGCGAAAGGAATACCGTGCAGCGGCCCGATCAATCTGCCGGTGCGCGCGAAGTACACGTCCTGAGCTTTTGCCACTTCCAAAGCGTCCGGCATTTTTGGATCGTTGTCGGCTGTATCGGTCTTGGAACGTTGGCCGCGGATGTTCAACGTCGTATAGGCGTTTAGCTGACCGGCATTCTCGATCGGGGTCAAATCGCCGAGCATCAGGCCAGTGGCCGGGTCGATGTCGCCTCTCACGCAGACGCCGTTATAGGCCTCGATTCGCTTAAAATATAATTGCACGATTTGCGTCGCGGTGATTTGCTTGGCGCGGATGGCGCGATGCACGTCGGCGATCGTCGCTTCTTCGAGATGAAAGCGACCGGACTGGGCGCCGGCCGCACGCACATTGCCACGCGCCAAGGAGAAGAGCATAGAACCGATACTCAGCAAAGCAATGCTTCGATACGATTTTCGAAAATTCACAACACATCCTCCTGCATTTTTTCAGCGAACAGTAGCCTCAGCGAGAGTAGCTCGTCAATTTATAAATATAAAGATTCCGGGGGACAGTTCCGACGTAGATGACTTGAGCGGACGGCGTACAACTAGTCGTCGATCACATTCACGGCAAGCAGAAGCGTCTTCGAAATAGATGCGGAACTGCTAAATCTTCGCGCGGTATTCGGAACACTGGGGGCGCTGTGGCCCCCGAGACAAACCCGCTAATCGCATTTCAGAGATCGTCTGCATAGCTCTGCGGGCGATCGTCGCTAGCCTGTTGCTTGTATATAGGAGTCAGTAGCGGTTTCGTCGACGAAAATTCGAATTATTGAAATAGAAGGATTTGTGCTCGGCGCCCTGTCACGAATCAGATCTGGTGTCCGTCTCACATTCAATCTTAGACGCTCCGACAGACAGGTCGCGTTAATTCTTTTTGAAAAAGCTAGCGCTTAGCCGGCGCCGCCATCCAGGCGGCGAGCAGGGCCCCGGTCACTGCGGCAAAATGAACCGACGCCATTGGCACCCAGGTGCCGTCGGCGAGCAGCCCGGTGAGCTGCTGCAGCGCGGCCGGCCAGAAGAATTGCGAGAACACCACCGCGCCCGAGGCCGAACCGGCGAGCTCGGTGTCGACTGCCATCGCGCCGGCTTGAGCGTAAGGCATCGACAGTCCCTGAGCGAGGCTGACGAAGAATCCCGGGATGTAGAGCGCGGCCATTGATACTCCGCCGAAATAAAGCCAAGCCACGAGCAGCGCGCCGTTGGCGACCCCGATCATGCCACCGAGAGTGGTCATGAATTCGATGGAACGCTTGGCCCCGATCCGGCCTGAGCTGAAACTGCCGGTCATGAAGCCAATCGGGAAGGCGAAGAACCACAGGCCGATGTTGGCAGCATCGGCGCCGAGATGTTCCGCGGCGAGGAAGGATGCGGCGGTCGCCTGTGTGTAGAAGGCCGCAGACATCAGTCCCGGCTGTAGCATAAAACCGACGAACCGCCGACGACGCAACAGCGACGTGTAGCCGGAGAATACGCTCCGTGGCGCGGCAGCGTTGTGCGCCCGGGTTTCCGGCACTGCCAAAGCCACCGCGAAGATCACCAGTAAACCAACTGATGACGCTAGCACGAACAGCGCGCGCCAGCCGAACAGTGTCGTCAGCTGCCCGCCGATCGGAGGCGCAAACATCGGCCCGAGCACGTACGCGGCGGTGAGATAGGCGATCACCTGGGCGACGCGCTCTTGGCCGTAGACGTCGCGTGCAATGGCGCGCGCCAGGACGACACCGCAACCCGCTCCCGCTCCTTGCAAGATGCGCCCGGCGAGCAACATCGGCAGGTTGGCGGCGGCCATGCAGCTCGCCGCCCCGCAGGTGAACAACGCTAGCCCGCCCAGGAGCACGCGCTTGCGTCCGTAGCGGTCGGACAAACCGCCATAGGCAACGGTGAAGAAGGCCATCGACAACATTGCCAGCGATAGTGTCAGTTGAGCCATGCCCGTCGAAACGCCAAACTCGTCCTTGACCGTCGGCATAGCCGGGATAAACAGATGGATCGACAGCGGACCGATGAAGGTGATCAAGACCAGCGCGATGAAGAAATACCAGCGCGGCCGGAAGGGCATCGTCATGTTGAGGAAATCATGAAACAGGCATGGATGAACTGGTCAAATGATCAGGGCGTATGCAATACACTCTAGCAGATTTTTCCTGCGATCATCAGGGAAGCCACAACCGCAAAGGTCGTTCACCGATGCAGATCGTAGCATATCGTTGCCCGGTGGGACCACGGTTAACAACCAAATTAACAGAAAGTGATCGTTCAAGCGCTTAGTTGGTTGGTTCTTAGTCTCAATCTATTCCCTAACAAAATGATGCCGAGCAACCGTCTTTCACCCTGGCCTATTTGGCTCATCACCCACGCAGAACAATTGCGCCTGCAGGTGCTTAAGTGATGAACGGCGCAAGTCTTACCGAGTAGCTGTGTGGCTTTAGGATAACTACTGGCACTTCGTATCCCAAGCGGGCCCGTTTGATCGCCTCTCCCTTGACACACTCCGAGTTTTCCAGATAGACCTTTCCGTAGACGAGTGAGCCTGCGTAAACGGCAAACGAGCTGCCGGTTGATCTCGAGCTTCACATCGACCGAGCTCGCTCGGTGAGATACATGCAGCGAGAAGCGATTATCGAACGACTGGCGAAGCTGGATACTTGCTCGGTTTCCGATGGGTTGGACAGTATGAAACTGGCCGGCGCTACATGGGGAGTGCGGCCGCAATGGCAGTGCTCGCGCATCGTCGGTCGCGCCGTGACAGTTAAGATAAAGCCTGTTGGTTTACAGCAGCCCACCCAGCATCTCGGCACGCCGGCCATCGAAGCGGCCCAGCCGGGGGATATCATCGTCATCGACAATGGCGGGCAGCGACAGTTTTCCACCTGGGGCGGCTTATTGTCGTTGTCGGCGAAATTAAAAGGGCTGAGCGGAGCGGTTATCGATGGCGCTTGTCGAGACATCGATGAGGCCCGCGACCTAGAGTTTCCTATTTATGCTCGCGGCGTCGTGCCTATGACCGCGCGCGGGCGGGTAATGCAGGAATCCTTCAATCAGGAAATTCAATTCGCCGGTGTTCAGGTTCATCCCGGCGATCTGGTGATCGCCGACGGTAGCGGTGTCGTGTTTATTCCAAGGGAAAAAGAAGAAGAGGTCCTCGACGCGGCGGAGATGGTTTTTCATAAGGAAGCTCAGATGGCCGAAGGAATTCGCAAGGGTTCTTCCAGCCTCGAGATGCTGGAGAAGCTTGGTTACGAGCGAATGCTCCACGCAAGTAAAGGAAAGTAACACACGGGAGCCCGGCGGTCAGAGGTTCAAGATCGCGACGAGTGTGTTGATTGGAGAGGATGAACCGGTTAAATGACGGCAGTGAATATCGTGAGCCAGCTACGGTTCTGGTCAATGAGATACGAAGCGAAATAGATCGTGTTAGTGCCCATCGAGCGAGACATCTTGAAACGGCGAATAGTATAACGTCAGACAAAGAAATTAACGGAAAGGTTTATGGCTCCTTTATTAGACGAAACGATTATTTCCCGTGCGATTCACTTCGGCACGGCAACATTACACGAGGCGATGGGCAGGAAGGGTGCTTTGCCCCATCGCATCAAACCCATTTCGCCGCGGATGAAGGTTGCGGGACCGGCGGTGACGGTCAGTTCGCCACCGATGGACAACCTCATGCTGCATCAGGCGATCTACGCTGCTGAACCTGGATCAATTATCGTGGCGGAGGTAAATCGCGGATACGAAGGCGGTTATTGGGGCGAGATCATGACGATTGCGGCGCAGCAGCGAAAGATCTCGGGTCTGGTGATCGACGGTTGCGTGCGCGACGCAGATTTGATCGAACAACTTGGATTCCCGGTGTTCTCGCGCGGTTTATCGGTGCGCGGCACAGACAAGCAGGGCGGCGGGCACATCAACTGGCCGATCCTGCTCGGCGACATCACCATCAACCCTGGCGATTTAGTGGTGGGCGATCGAGACGGCGTTATCGTGATCCCGGCAGCGGAGATCTCCGCAACTGTTGAAGCGGCGCAGAAGCGCGAAGCCAAAGAGGATCAAACCAAGAGAGATCTCATGGCGGGAAAATCGACCTTAGGGATCTACGGATGGCCGTCGGCTAAGCTGAATTCCTAAATACTGGCTCGGTTCGGAATCATCGCTCGACGCAATGCGAGTACTGTCGCGCCTCGGACATTGGTTCTGACAGGCACGTAAGCGAGAAACAGCAGATTCAGGCGCGAACCGGCGAGGGCTTTACTGCGCTGCGATTGGCGAACTTGCGAATGAAAGCGGACATCGCGTGCGTGGATTATAATCCGTTCCAAACGCTGAGCGGGTCGCGGCAAGTGCGTCTTAGTTGCGCCAGGACGCTGACTGGGTCGATCAATCCCTAAATTCTCCGCGCAATGCTGGTCAAATAAATTCACAGTTCCAAGTGTGTCTTCTCGGATGACTGCCCGGCGTCCCATCCGGCTCCGGCAAGTACATGCTGATTGACTAAGCTGGGGAATCTTGGCTGGAACGCTTGTCGCTTGTCTGCGCCTGAAAATCGCGTTTCAATCAGTTAGTGGCTCGCAATCCAAATCAACTGATCGATTTGACTACCCAATGGATGGAGCACATGCGCCGGGGCGAGTTCGATCAGGCTTGGCGCAATAGCGACATACTGCTGCGGCGCCACTTGGCTGCGCCACCCGCGGCTACCGATGTGCCACGTCATCTACAGGTCATCTGGAACGGCGCAGCGCTGCACGGCAAACGAGTGCTGGTGCGGTGTTATCATGGCCTTGGCGACACCATTCAGTTCATCCGCTACATTCCTCTGTTAAAAGCCATTGCCGCGCAGGTAACAGTTTGGGCGCAGCCGTCGTTGATACCGCTGCTAAGCACGGCCGGGGAGATTGACCGGATAATTCCGCTCCACGACGGAACTCCGGATTGTGACTACGACGTCGACGTGGAAGTGATGGAACTGGCGTACGTGTTTCGCACGAGCGTCGAAACGATACCGAGTAGAATTCCATATCTCCACGTCGATGCGTTTGCCCTCGACGATTGTAAGATGAAGGTAGGTCTGGTCTGGAGAGGCGGCGATTGGGATCCCCGCCGGGATGTGCCGTTCGAACTACTGACTCAACTCGCGCAGCTTCAGGAAATTAGCTTCTACGTGCTCCAACAAGAGGCGACAGCCTTGGAGCATCACCCAAGCTTCAAAACGATTTTGCCGCACGGTGCCGACGCTTTGACGACGGCGCGGCTTATGCGGGCGCTCGATCTGATGATTTCGATCGATAGCATGCCGGCTCATTTGGCCGGTGCATTAGGCGTCCGAACCTGGACACTGCTTCAAAAGAATGCGGACTGGCGCTGGATGTGCGGTCGCGACGATAACCCGTGGTACCCGACCATGCGTTTGTTTCGACAGCAGCAGGCGGGAGATTGGCAGCCGGTGGTGGCGCAAGTGAAACGCGAACTGCAACAACGTCTCTTATCTCGTAAGCTTCACCTCTCCTGCCTCGAAGCTTAGATCCTATGAGCTTTCCGCACGCCGCCGTGACCTGCTATCCCGCCCCGCCGGGTTTTTAGGCTAGCAACATGAACAATCGGACAGCGGTATCGCCTGGGGTTATCTCTCAGTCAAGCAATGGAACGACCTTGCTGATTGCGAATCCGACCGCTGGTTCTTGGATGGTCGAGCTGGCTAGGGTCTCTTGCACAAAGTGATCACCGCGGATATACCCGATTCTAATTGAAAAAATCCGTGCAACGAGAATCATGAAACGGAGGAGTGATGATTCCCAGCAAACAGGCTAAATGGACGGATGAGTCTACCTATCAGCAGTGGGTCGAAACAGAAGGAATTCCGATTATCCGCGAGTTTTTCATTCAGGATATAAAGAAAGTTCCGCTAGAGCCGTGGGATAGAATGGGCGGCTTAGGGGCTTACCTGAATCTCATCGGCACCGGTGAGGCCAACGACGCTTACATCTACGAAATTCCTCCGGGCCAAAAAGGCCGAGAGCAACACCATCTCTTTGAAGAAATGATCTACGTCATCAGCGGCCACGGCGCGACATCGATTTGGCAAACCAATGGAAAAAAACAAACCTTCGAGTGGCAAACCGGCAGTCTCTTTTCACCGCCGATCAATTGCCACTACCAGCACTTCAACGGCAGCGGTTCGGAACCGGCGCGCATGCTGGCCGTAACCAACGCGCCTGTGCTGTTGAATCTATTTCACAACGCCGATTTTGTCTTCAACAACGATTATGTGTTTTCAGATCGTTTCTCCGGCGAGGAAGAATATTTTTCCGGCAAAGGCGACTCCTTTCCCGGAAGGATCTGGGATACGAATTTTGTACCCGACGTGCACACAATGGCGCTTCAGTCTTGGAAAGAGCGTGGCGCGGGCGGCAAAAACATCATGCTGGAGCTTTCGGAAAACACCATGGGGGCCCACATTTCCGAGTTCCCGGTCGGCACTTACAAGAAGGCGCATCGACATGGTCCCGGCGCGCATGTGATCATCATCGCCGGAAAGGGCTACTCGTGCCTGTGGCCTCAGGGAGAGGAGATCAAGCGCTTCGATTGGCAGCCCGGCTCAATCGTCGTTCCGCCCGACTTCTGGTTTCACCAACATTTCAACGCGGGCAACGAGCCGGCGCGCTATTTAGCGCTGCGCGCTAGCGGCAGAAAGTTCAAAGGTCTGAGAAAACTCTACGGCGTGGATGAAGACGTTAAAAAAGGCGGCTCGCAAATGGAGTACGAGGACGAGGATCCGCAGATTCACAAAGAATTCGAACAGGAACTCGTGAAGGTCGGTGCCCGGTGCGCGATGGGCGGACAACATCCGCGCTGCACGGCGAAAGCAGCGGCCTAGTAGAGTCGATAAAGTCCGCTACTAACATCCATATACTTTTTCTATTCTGCCTATCTTCAGAGTGAGAGATGAAAGATAAAGCTAATGACGCTGCTCGTGGTTTTTTCATCCTGTTTGATCTGAAGCAGCGGCCGTATCCACGTGTCTAACGTAGTTACCCGCCGCACTGACAGCTGTCGCTTTCTAGGGGCCGAAACGGATTGTCTTTGTTGCGAACGTTTGCCCTGTGCTCATAATCTCGCTGGTGCGATATTTTTCATTCAAGAACAGATTTCATCGTCTGTCAGTCTGCTACTTTGTTTTCCCTGAAAACTTCACGGCCATCGCGCTCCTCGCCCTCATTCAATCGGAAACGGACGATGCTTGGTATGCGCCAAGCGATCATCAGAGTAACCGCCGACACCAGTAGCCCACCCACTACAGTTGTTTCGCGCGCGCCGAGCAGCGGAACCATCAGTCCGGTTTCGGTTTGTCCCAACGGATGAAGGCCGCGGTTGCTCAGTTGAAACAGACCCATGATTCGGCCGCGAAATCTCTCCGGTGTTGTTAATTGAAGAATCGTACCGCGCGCCGCCGACCAGACTGCGTCGGTGGCGCCGACCATGGCGAGGAGGATGATCGCCAAAACAAACGATGGGGCAACCCCGAAAGCCGCAAAACCGACGCCGTAAAGAATCGCAGCGATGGTCAGAATCTTTCCCTGCGCCGGTTGTTGCCCCATGCCGATGAACAGACTCGAACCGATCACAGCGCCAAGACCGCGCGATGACTGTAGAAAACCGAAACCGTGAGCGCCGACGTGAAAGACGTCGCTGGCAAAAATCGTCAGCATGGCGTTATCGAGGCCGAATACTGACGAAACCGCTTCCATGACCAGTATCCCAAGAATGATTGGCTTTGAAAGCATGTAAGTGAATCCGTCTTTCATTTCGGCGAAGAAATCGTGAGGTTTCTCAGCCGGCGGGGTATAACTGCGCATCATCATCAAAGCAATGACAACCGCTAAGAAGCTTGCAGCGTTGGCGTAGAATGCGCCGCTGGTTCCCAGCAGGCTAATGGCGATGCCGCCCAGCGAAGGCCCAATTAGCGCTGCGCCTTTCCACAAGACTGAATTCAGCGCGACGGCATTGGGCAACGCAGAGCGAGGTACCAGAGATGGGAACAGCGCTTGGCGGGCGGGACCGTCGAAAGAGCCGACGGCTGCGCTGATGAACGTGAAAGCGTAGATCTGCCAAGCCTGAATGCTCCCAGAATGATCCAAGGCAGCGAGTCCGAGCGTGAGCAACGCCAAGGCGAGCTGAGTCCAGAGAAGCAGACGTTTTCTGTCGCAGCGATCGGCGAAAGTGCCGCTGATCAATCCCAGAAAGATTGCAGGCACGGCGCGAAAAAGGCCGTTGAGGCCGAGTTGGAAGGCAGAGTCGGTGAGCTGATACAAAAGCCAGTTGGTCGCCGTCATCTGCATCCAGGTGCCGACATTGGAGACAAACAGACTTAGCCAAAAAAGTCGGAAGTCGCGATAGCGAAATGCGGCGAGCCGGCCAACGGTTTGCGGATTCGGTTCAGATGAATCGGTCGTCATTCAGTGACTGGCAGGCCTCGTGTCAAGGGCATCAGCCGGCGAAATTACTGCAGATCCCAATAGACAAAGCCCATGGCGCAACCGACGCCGGTCCTGGATCGGTAGAGCGGTTGGTATTCGATGATCTCGCCCGGGTGGTCGGCGGCGGCGGCCGTGGCAATCCAATTGAGAATCTCCGATGTCCCCTCGACAAACAAAGCTGAAGGCATTGCGGCCATCGACTCCAAATCGTTGCGTTTGACGAACTCCAAAAACCCGGCGTCGAGTCTCTCATCTATTTTGGTATGGCTAAGCCCGCCGGAACCGACAATCACGATCCGTTGAGTTCCAGGATCACGGCGAATCGCTGCGGCCAATGCGCGACCGAATTGGACGCAACGCTTGGCCGACGGCGCCGGTGGAAAATAGGTGTTGACCATGATTGGAACGACCCGGCAGTCGGCGTCAGGAAGCAGAAACTTGAGCACTCGCGCGAAGGCGTGGCCCAAGCCGCCGTCATAGCGGGTCATCTTTGAGTAGGCGGGGTCAAATCCGTTGTCCATTAGATCGGCTAAAAGACCCTTGGCCAGTTTGCTGTCGATGTCATAGCGAGTCCGATTATCCGATTTAGCTTGATTGAGATACCTGAGACTAGTCGTTGCTTCCGCTTCGTCGCCGATAAAAATCGTAAATGGCGGCGTGTTGTCGTCGAGGATGTTTTCGTGCTGATCGTCGCCGATAACGATAGTAACGTCCGGATGCAAAGCTTGTAATTTCTGCCGGAGCTTGGCGATTGCGTCCATGCAGTGACGCCACTTCTGCCGTTTGACCTCGTCAGTCTCGCTCTCGAGCTCGGGCCTTTCCGGCAGTTTTTCCGACTCTCGCATACGCAGGAGGTTCCAGTGCTTCGGCTCGAGCATCAACTGCGGCCCGTGTGACATCGCAAAACAACCAACGAGATTAGCCATGGCTCTTTTTTCATCCTATGCGAATGCTTGTGCTTTAGTCCGCTTAACCTACTATAGCAAACGTTCTGGGTTCAAGGTGGAACCAGAGGCCGTTCAAGTCTTCGAGGTGGACGGGAGCCGTTCAACGGTTCAAAGGTTCAACAGTTCAACGTCAGACGGAGGATTGATGTGTTCATCCCCGGAATACTGCCTTGGCCGATCTGCTCAAGTTTCTCTGTCGTTGAACGTTGAACCTTGAACTGCCGTATTGCGGGCAAGAGAGCAGGATGTTGACTCGGCGGTTGACGAATAGCAAGATACGAGTCGATCCAGGTTAGGGGCAAACCGGAATGATCTCTCGAGAAGAAAACAATCTTTTAACTCAAACCGGTCCCGGAACTCCGTGTGGAGAGCTGATGCGCCGCTACTGGCAACCAATCGCTATGTCAGAAGAACTGCCGCAGGGCGGCGCGCCTTTGCGGGTGAATGTTCTGGGTGAGGAGTTGGTGCTGTTTCGCGACGATCATGGACAACTGGGTCTACTGGGTTTGCATTGCTCCCATCGCGGAACCGATCTCAGCTATGGGCGGATCGAAAACGGCGGGCTCAGATGCATTTATCACGGCTGGCTCTATGATGTTTGCGGCCGGGTTATCGAACAGCCCGGCGAGCCCGGAGGGGGCGCAAACCGGGATCAGATCCGTCATCGGGCGCATCCCTGCAGAGAGAGCGGTGGTGTGATCTTAACATACATGGGACCGGGCGAGCCGCCGCTGTTGCCCGATTATGAATTTCTTTCCGTGCCGGAAGAGCAGCGCGCAGTTACAAAGATTTTCTACAACTGCAATTATCTGCAGGGTAATGAAGGCAACATCGATCCGGTGCATTTATCCTTCCTGCACCAGTTTCTTGCCGACGCCCCGATGCCGCTGCGAAGGGTCGTTCCAGGCACCGACACGACGGATAACACCTTACTCGGCAAAGACATCGCGCCGGCGATTGAAGTCGAGCTCACCGATTTCGGTTTGAGAATTTGTTCGTTGCGGGCATCCGCAGAAGATAAAACTTATTTGCGTGTTACCAACTTCGTGATGCCCAACCTCGCCGCCTTTGGCGGTTCCACGGTGGGTGAAGGGTATTCTGTTCACTGGCACGTGCCCATCGATGACACCAGCCATTGGAAATATGTCTTTATGTTTAGCCGCGAAAAGGCGCTGCCGCCGGAACTGGTCAACAAGAGCCGCGCCGAGCTTGGTGCGGATTTCCGCCTGACTCGCACCGGCGTCAATCGCTATCAGCAGGACCGCGAATCAATGAAAACTAAGACGTTTACGGGTATGGGTTACAACTTCCAAGCGCATGACGCGTTTGCTACCGAGAGTCAGGGTGCGATTCAAGACCGCACGGTGGAGCATCTGGTTTCCTCGGACAAAGCGATCATTGCCGCGCGCAAGCTGTTGTTGAACGCCATCAATGACGTCAAACGCGGCCGCGATCCGCAGCACGTGGTGCGCGATCCGGCAGCGAACCGGTTTTCGCACCTGCAGGTATTTTCGGAGATAATTGACGGGTCGATTGACTGGAAGCAGCATACGAGGGAGCGGATCGCGACCATCGAGCGCGTTCGTAATCGCTGACGGTGCCCTGTGAAATCGGATGAATTCCGTGGAAAGGTAACGTTCAAATGACCTGGAAAAAGGTATTGGGTTTGGTTGTCTTTCTGTGCATTCTGGCGCCGACGGCTCTTCCCGCGCAGGAGCGCTATAATATCGCGTATGCCGGCTTTGCCGGTTTTCAGACGCCGGTCTGGGCGACCAAGGATCTAGGTTTGCTGGCGAAGTACGGCATCAATGGCGACGTCGTTCTGTTACCGGGCTCGACCCGCCAGATTCAAGGTTTGATCGGCAACAGCGTTGATTTCGCTCAGGTCGACGCGGTAACGACGATCAACGCGATCAATCAGGGAGCGGACCTGGTGATGATCTCGGGCTCGCTTAACACTTTCCCTTTCAGCTTCGTCGCGCAGAAGGAGATCCAAAAGCCCGAGGATCTCAACGGCAAGAAGATCGGAATAGTCGGGTTCGGCGGCGCCAACGAGCTGGCGATCGTGCTCGCGCTCAAGGAATGGAATGTTCCAAGGCAAGCCGTTACGATCATTCAGAGCGGCGGCGCTGCGCAGCGGCTGGTCGCGCTTTCGGCAAAAGCATTGGACGCCACCGTCTTGGCACAACCGGAGTTGGGCGAGGCAATCCGCATGGGCATGAACGTGCTCGCACATATGCGCGACATGCAGACAGCGGCCTTTCCAATGAATGCAATGGTGGTGCGCCGGTCTTTTTTGGCTAAGAACCGCGAGCTCGTCAAGCGCTTCCAGCAAGCCTACGCCGAGGCTACCTATCAGCTGTTGAACGATAAGCAAAAGGCGATCGCAGTACTGACCAAGCGACTGCAGCAGAAAAACCCCAAGGCCGTCGAGGAAACTTACGACTATATCGCGACCAGCTTTTCATTTCCGACGCGCATAGCCCAGCAAGGTGTGCGCAACACTCTGGAGATGGTCGCGCAGCGAAATCCTGCCGCCAAAGTCGACATGAACATGGGCAAGTATGTCGATGAGAGCACTCTCGATGAATTAGAGAAAGAGGGGTTCTTCAAGAAATTATCCGGGAAATAGGTTTAAAAGTTCAAATGTTCAACGGTTCAACGCCGGAGGACTGTTCAGGATGTGAAAGCTGAACATGGGTTTATTGAACCCGGCTTTGATGGTTTCTTGTCTGACCTTGAACCTTTGACCGGTTGAACGGTTGAGCGGTTTTTTGAAGCCGAAGCGAAGCGGAGGCGTTATGCTATCCAGAATCCAGCACGTTGCGATCGTCAGCGAAAATTTCGTGCGCGAAGCCAAATTCTACGAAGCCGTGCTCGGCATGAGACGATCCAAGCCGGGCTCAGCCGAAGAGGAAAAGGCGATCCAGACCAATTATGCCGTCAGTGTCAGCGACGGCTATGTCGGCATGACGATTATCGGCCGGAAACCGGGCTACAATCCGGGGCTCCATCATTTTGGCATCGACGTTGATAACGTCGAGGAAGCTTGCGCACGCGTTAAAAAGGAATACCCCAATGTAGCCGTGTTGAAGCGGCCTTCCAACCGGCCGTTCGCGACCTTTGGCGCGCATGATCCCGAGGGCAATTATTTCGATCTCACCCAGGAAGGCATGCAGAATCGGCGCGATGTTTACGTCGAGCAGGCGCGCGAGGACCCTAGGCGTATTCATCATATCAAGTTGCGCGTCATGAATGCCGCGGCGATTGCGGCCTTTTACCGCGACCTGTTCGAGTTAAAGGAAGAAGAAAAGGCGCTGGAGGATCCCAATTATTATCTCACCGATGGCAAGGTTACCTTGATCGTCGCGCCCTGGAAGATGACCGACTTTGAAGGCGCCGGAATTGACAGGCCTGGATTAGAACACTTGGGCTTCAAAGTCGAAAGCATCGATTTGGTCAAGAAACAACTCGCCGCCTTGCGCGAGTCCGATCCGAGCATGCGCGAAAGAATCGTCAGCGAGCCGAGCGAGGGAGAGCGCCGGCTGGCCTTGATCGCTTCGTGCCGGCACGGGCAGCATCAGTTCTCCGATCCCGACGGAGTATTTATCGATATCACGGAGAACTAGCCAAGGGATCGTGAGCTTCATTTAATAGCCGACGCAGCTGGTGAGACGGCGCGGGAAGAACGTAGAATCAAAACCCGCCGCGCGCACACTGCGGACAGACCATCCTCCTTCGCGCGAATCTACCCGCGTACTATTCCTGGATCTGATCGCCCGATCTTGGCCATTCCTCGAAAAACGCTTTCCCGGTTTTGGGCTTCTTCTGCAATTGATGAAGCGCCCCGGCATGTCCGCCAATGTGTCGTCACTCTTCAAGATAACGATCTCTTGCTTCATTTGGATTCCGCATCTCTCTGAAATCTGCAGGCTTTGCTTCTTGCTGCGTGACCCGCTCATCAAATGACGAGACTCGACTGATTTTTGGTAAAGGCTTTGCTCTCCGTAATCAGCAAAGTTTACAACCATAGGGGGTTCATACGCAGTCACTGAAAAAACGTCTTTCTCTAATTACCGTCACGATTTTCAATCGCCGGTATTTTGGCCTCTATCGGTTGCAACACCGTAAAAGGAATGGGACGCGATATTGAGCGTGGTGGCGAAAAGACGCAAGATGCCGCGGAATCGGTGAGGCGCAGGCTCTAAATGAAGTTCAAATAACGTTTCTGGCGAGTAGTAAAGCGGAGGAGCTAAAACACATAGCTCCTCCGCTTTTATTTTGACTCGCTAAACTGATCCTGTTTTTGCTCTATCTGTCTCATTGATGCTACATTTCCATATCGAGCATTCGCACGAGACGCCAAACGGCTCTACCTTCTTACTAACGCGTCCGGGGTAACTTGATAGTTCTCCCCGGTTGAATTTCGTCGTTCAACTGAACCTGGTTCATGATCGCCAGATCTTCGGGCTTAAGCGACGCGGGCAAATTCTTAGGAATTAGATCCTGAAAGCGCGCTTGTCTCGAAACACGCTCGAGCGCAAGGCGGACCGGTTCTTTATTGACGATACGCGAGTCTTGAAGTTCGCCGAATCCCTGCATGGTCTGCATAAATTCTTTCTGAAACATGCTGAAGGCTTGGGGCGCGCTGTAGCCGAGAAAATGGTAAACCGAGCCGCGATATTCAATAAAGTAAACCATCAGCCGAACGACCTGACCTTTTTCCATCTGCCCATCGGCGATCACCAATAGTGCCGGCAAGCCATTGGAGCGCGTCGGGGTCCGTTGGATGACCCGCAGTCCTGGCTGATTAATGAATTTAGCAGCGGCAGATTCTATAGTTTTCTCGGGGCTCGAAGTAAATCCCAGGATTGCTCGGTTCTGGCTCTCGACCATCACCACCTGTGTCGGTTGGTTGACCACTTTGAAACCCCGCGGCACCGGAAAGCGGAAGCGCAAATCGGGATGGTAAAAGACATTACCTTCTACGAAACCCTGGCGCGGATCTTCACCGATCACCAAGCCTTCAATGGCATTTAAATAACGGTCGACGGTGGGCTGCGGCGCCCGTTCAATACGCTGGCGATCGGTTAATTCTTTGATACGTTGCACCCGGTCGCCGGGATTGGGATGCGTGGAAAGAAAGTTGGGCATTCCTTGTCCTTCCTTTTCTTGGATCCGGTTTAGCGTCTGAAAAAACGAGATCACTTCGGCCGGATCATAGCCGGCAAGTGAGCTGTACTCGACACTCAATTGATCCGATTCCAACTCGTCCTCACGGCTGTAACGAAGAAACAGTAGCTGCGCCGCCATGCCGCCGACATTGAGAATTTCCTGGGCCGGAAGTCCAAGCCCCTGACCTAAGATCGCGCCGCCGAGCAACAGTCCTTGCCCCAATTGTTGTTGCCATGCCTGGCGCGCTGCGTGGCGCGCGGTGACATGGCCGATCTCGTGCCCCAACACCGAGGCTAGCTCATCCTCGTTATTAAGATGACTGAGCATCCCTCGAGTGACATAGATATAGCCACCGGGAAGAGCCATCGCATTGATGATCGGGCTATCGAGTATCGTGAACGTAACCGGTGTTTTTTGAAACTGCTCCTCCGCTCCTGGCCGGCGCAGGTGGCTGGTTGCGAGAACCCGATTACCGACATCGTTGACGTAGCGCTCCAGTTTAGGATCACGGTAAACACCGAACAAGGCGGCGACTTGTTTGCTGGCTTGCTTGCCGAGCTCGGTTTCCTGTTGCCAGGTATAACCCAGATAGCGCCTTTCGCCGGTGGCGGGAATAATGTCAGATGTGCAGCCGAAAAAGATAACGGCAATCAGCAGAAGCGATGCTCCTCTGAACATCATCCGAAAAATATCGAAATCTCTGTACTGCATCCTCCTCCTCCTTTCGCACGTGGTTTTCTAGCTCATGATCAGAATCGACGCGTCTCTACTTCTTTACGATTAGACGCGCTCGATCGGATCCTAAAGCTGCGGGGCAGACTAGATTGGCCTCTATTTCAATATACACCGTCGGTGCGGCGCTGGAATAGAAAGGCCATTGCGATGAGAAAAGAGCAGGCAGAACTATTAGCTTTGATGATAGCCGCGAAAGGTAACAAAAATTGCAATACAAGCATCGGAGTACCGAGGAGTTGACTATCCGGCCGCGCCGGATTGAGTTAAGAGTCTGCCGGTTCAATGCTGTAACTTCAGAGGAGCGGATGCGGGCTTCTTGGCAGGAGCAGGATACCGTTTGGCTCCTCTTAGGGCGATCAAACACCTGTGGCGATATTTTAAACGTCAATCCGGATCGACCGCCGCTAGGTCCAGTTATTCGCGCCGGACAATTCCCTGCCGAACTCAGTACACGATGGAACCTCTCTCTATCTGACTTCTACGGCGTTCATATTCGCGGCGACTTATGCGCTCGCGGCGGTAATCATCATCGAGCATGTCCATCTGTCTTTTGGCATTGATTTCATATCCCGCTCCAGTGGCCAGAGCACCGGTAGCGGCTCCGGCGACGAACTCGCAGCCAGCCATCGCTAAATTTCCTAGAAGCAGAAGTAAGAGCAAGGTTTTCATGACTTCCTCCTGATGTACTTAGACTCATTTTCTCGCCTTCTGTTAACAAACCGGTCGACGAGCGCTGCTATAGCAGGGATGAAAGCGCAAAAAGAAAGGATTGATCGGTACGCCGGCTGCGCGTAAACGATCTCTCTTAAAATATTACCTGGATGACCAGAGGCGTGCTTGATAGTCAGTGATAGCCACTTTGATTATTTTCTACGACTTGACGCGGCGGGGCATTGCGTGTTTTTCATCAGCGAGGAGGTCAGAATGGACAATCCGATGTTCTGGCTCATTTCTCTAATCGCGGGAATCATCATCTATCGATTATTAACCCGCCGACAGCTCACTCCTAAGGCAAGAGTCACCGCTATGCTCAGGCGCTACCGGGCTCTGGAAAGAACCGGGCTTTCAGAACGAGATTGTCTCTTG
>JAICEJ010000028.1 GCA_025924215.1 Candidatus Binatia bacterium | reverse complement strand
GGGCCTTTTTTTTGGTATCAGCACTCTGGTTAAATGAGTTACAAGCTCCGCGACACCTACTATAAGAAGGCCAAACAACAAGGCTACCGCTCTCGCGCGGCTTATAAGCTGCTTGAGCTGCAGGAGCGTTTTCGCATCTTTAGAACGGGCCAGTTAATTGTCGATTTGGGCGCGGCGCCGGGCGGCTGGATGCAAGTGGCGGCAAAGCTGGTCGGTCCGAGCGGTAAGGTTCTTGGTGTGGATCTTCAGCCGATCGAGGCGTTTCACCAGAAGAACATCATCGTCATACAAGGTGACATTACGGCGATGGAAACAGAGCAGCGGATCATGGAATACTTAGGGCGTCCTGCCGACAGCGTCATCTCTGATCTTGCGCCTAAGTTGACCGGCATACGTGATACGGATGAAGCGCGCTCCTTGGAATTGAACCGCACAGCCGTGGAAGTCGCAAACCGGCTGCTTAGACCAGGCGGTAGCTTTCTCATCAAGAGCTTCGTCAGTGAAGGACTTCGAATCTTTTCCGCGGAACTGGAAAAGCAATTTGGCTCGGTTCAGCGTACCCGGCCTGATGCTAGCCGAAAAGGTTCATCTGAGATTTATTTCTTCGCTAAAGATTACCGGCCCAGGTCGCAGGTATAGCGGACTACGGTAATGTCAAAAAGGACGACGACAGAACCAGGCGTAACACGGCGAAGGCGGTGACTTGTTGCCAGAGGGGCGCCGTGAACCAGTCTAGATCGGCAGATGGCAATACCGGAATTAAGAAAAGACCCAGTTGTCGACCGCTGGGTGATCATCGCCACTGAACGAAGCAAACGTCCTCATGCTAACCGAACAAGGACAGAGTCCGGCCGAGACGAACCCTGTCCTTTCTGCGCCGGCCGGGAAGGGGACACCCCACCTGAAGTTCTCTCCTATCGCGATCCATCGACTCCAGCCAATACGCCCGGTTGGAGAGTCAGAGTAGTCCCCAATAAATATCCGGCTCTGGCCGTTGTGGGGGAAGTCTCTGTACCAACCGAATCGGCGTACGTTGCTTTGAGCGGAGTCGGCGCGCACGAGGTTATCATCGAAAGCCCGAAACATTGCCTGAGCATGGCGGAGCTGGCTGAGGGACAGATTGAAGACGTTTTCCGGGCGTATCGAGAACGTCTGATTGTTCTCCAGAACGATCGGCGCTGGAAATCGATTATCATTTACAAAAACGAAGGAAGCGCGGCGGGTGCGACCCTGGAGCATGTCCACTCGCAACTACTTGCGTTGCCCATAGTTCCCCGTGAAATAGATCAGGAGTGGCGCGCACTGGTCTCCCATCACGATATGACGAAGAGCTGCCTCTATTGCGAGATGCTTGACAGGGAGCGCTCGAATGGGCGCCGCATAGTACTTGAGAGCCCGGCGTTCATTGGCTTCTGCCCATTCGCGTCTCGGTTTCCCTTTGAAATCTGGCTTATGCCTAAAGAACACTCGCCCATGTTTGATTCGGTAGCGAACGACGAGCTCCCTCAACTGGCGTTCATGCTACGGCAATCCTTACAGCGCCTTGCCGGTACTGTCGATGCACCGCTTAACTACGTGCTTCATTCGGCGCCACTCAAAGAAGCGAAGCGCGACCACTATCACTGGCACCTCGAGATTTTGCCAAGAATTTCTAAAATCGCCGGTTTTGAGTTGGCGTCCGGTTATTATATCAATACCATGGCGCCGGAAAGCGCGGCACGGCAACTGCGCGAGCTTGCGCTCTAACAGGCTTGCCGTCTGAGTTTCGGGCACATCCTTAGAGGGCGTATTTCAAGTGAATTACGCCAGGAGTGCCGCTTATTCAACCGTCACACTTTTGGCGAGATTGCGCGGCTGATCGACATCAGTGCCGCGATGAACCGCGATGTGATACGCCAGCAACTGGAGCGGTATCGTCATAACGATGGGGGTCAGGTAGTGCGACGCTTTCGGCAGTGTTAGCAGCCGATAAGCGGAGACTTCGTGGCTCGTCTTGATATCGTCGGTTAGAACGATCACTTTACCGCCGCGGGATTCGACTTCCTTGAGATTGCCGATGGTTTTTTCAAAATACCGGTCTCGCGGCGCCAACACGACCACGGGCATCTTTTCATCGATCAGCGCAATCGGCCCGTGTTTCATTTCGCCGGCTGGATAACCTTCGGCGTGGATGTAAGAGATTTCCTTCAGCTTGAGAGCCCCTTCAAGGGCAATCGGATAATTAAGGCCGCGGCCGAGATAGAGAAAATCCTGACTGTGCATAAGCACGCGCGCCAGTTCTTTGACTTCACTCTCCAACTTCAAAGCGTCTTCAATCCAGGTCGGTAAATGCATCAGGTCACGCAGCAATTTTCTAGCATTGGCTTGCTTCAGCTTGCCATTGCGCCTTCCTAATGCCACGGCTAGCAGATACAGAGCGGTAAGTTGCGTTGAAAATGCTTTGGTACTGGCAACGCTGATTTCCGGTCCAGCGTGGGTGTAGAGAACGCCGTGCGACTTACGAGCGATAGAGGAATCGATGACGTTGCAAATCGCCAGAATTTTCGCCTTCTTCGCGCGCGCGATTTCGGTTGCCGCCAAGGTATCTGCGGTCTCGCCGGATTGACTGACCATCAACAAAATCGATTGAGGGTCCATCAGCGGCGAACGGTAACGGAATTCCGAGCCGTAATCGACCTCCGCCGGAATTCCCGCGATCTCTTCGAGCATGAATTTGCCGACTAAGCAGGCGTGCCAGGCTGTGCCGCAGGCAACCAGATGAATTCTTTTGATCCGCTTCACCTGGCTCTGAGTTAATTGAATTCCCTCGAGAGAAACGTCACCATTCTTCAATGAGATGCGACTGCGAAATGTGTCTGCTAAAGCCCTCGGCTGATCGTGAATTTCCTTGAGCATGAAGTGAGCATAGCCGCCCTTGCGCGCCGCCACCGCGTCCCAGGTTATCTCTTTGACCGGGCGGCGAATGGCTTTACCTGTGCCGTTAAAGAGACGATACGAACCGACGGTCACTTCGCCGATCTCCCCATCTTCCAGGAACGTCACCTTGCGAGTGTAGTCGAGCAGCGCGGGGATGTCGGAGGCAATGAACGTTTCGCCATCGCCCCAACCAATCACAATCGGCGTGGAGTTCTTCGCGACGATGAGCCGCTGCGGATCTCGACGATTGAGAAACAGCAAGGCGTAGGAGCCGCGGATTTCGCGCAAGGTACGGCGCACCGCGTCCAGGAAATCCATTCCCCTGTCGATTTTTTCGCTGACCAGATGAGCGACGATTTCGCTGTCGGTTTCCGAACTGAAGTGAGTTCCTCTCTTCGTCAGCTGCTCTTTCAGTTCCAAGTAATTCTCGATGATGCCGTTATGAACGACAACCACGTCCCCGGCGCGATGGGGGTGTGCGTTGGTTTCTGAAGGACGGCCATGGGTTGCCCAGCGTGTATGACCGATGCCGACCGGGCCCGACATAGGTTGCCGGCCGAGCAGGATTGCCAGATTGCTCAGTTTGCCTTCACAGCGACGAATCGCCACCTCGCCGTGGTTGAGAACCGCAATGCCGGCCGAATCGTAACCCCGGTACTCGAGCTTTCGAAGGCTTTCCAAAATCAATGGCGCCGCGTCGCGACTGCCGATATATCCGACAATACCGCACATTACTTTTTGGTTCCTTTCATTTTCATGCGCTTTTGCTCGGTCCAGCCTTCGCGGAGCCGCTCTTGCCTGTCGTTAAAGACCAGAGCTCCGTCGGGAACGTCGTGACGAACCGTGGTCGCAGTGGCGACATAGACGTCATCACCCAAAGTGATGGGCGCGACCAACGTCGAATCGCTACCGACCTGAACGCGGTCACCTATTTTGCTTTTATATTTTTCAAATCCATCATAGTTGCAGGTGATCGTGCCAGCGCCGATATTGCTATCGCGGCCTATCGTCACATCCCCGAGATAAGTAAGATGATTAGCCTTGGTGCCATCGCCGAGCCTGGCTTCTTTAGCTTCCACGAAATTGCCGATATGAACGTTGCGGCCCAATTCCGTGCCCGGACGCAAATGGGCAAAGGGGCCAATGATTGCGCCGTTAGCGACTCGACAACCGGTTAGGACGACGGAAAAACGCAAATGAACTTCGTCACCCAAGTGCGAGTCGGTCAGATATGCGCTGCCGTCAATACGGCATCGCTCACCGATCACGGTCGTGCCGCAGAGATGAGTGTTCGGGCCGATGACCGTGTCTTTGCCGATGGTTGCGCTCTGTTCGATGTAGGTGGTCGTCGGGTCCGTTAAGGTGACGCCTTGGGCCATCCATTTGCGATTTATCTCTTCTTGTAAGCTCTTCTCCATGCGGGCGAGCTCCTCCCTAGTGTTGATGCCCATCATCTCACGAGCATCATCGACCTGTAGGTTTGCCACGGTCTGACCTTCGCTCAAGGCGATCGTGACGATATCGGGCAGATAGTACTCCCGTTGGCGATTCTGATCGCTGACGCGCGATAACGCAGGAAAAAGAAATGGCGCGGCAGCGACATAGATCCCGGCGTTCACTTCACGAATCTTTTTTTGCAAATCCGAAGCGTCTTTCTCTTCAACGATACGGGCAATCTGTTGCTTATTATCCCGTATGATTCGGCCGTAGCCTTTCGGATCCTCAAGCTTTGCGGTTAACAACGTTACGGCTGCTTGTTGCCCGCGGTGCTGATCGACCAGTCGCCTTAACGTGTTCTCATGGATCAAGGGCACATCGCCGCTGAGGATTAGAATATCTCCTGTGAACCCGGGAAATCTTGGTTTGGCGCACAGCACCGCATGAGCGGTGCCAAGCTGTTTTTCCTGGATCACCCACGATAGATCGTCGCCCGAATAGGCCTGTTGAACAGCGGCGGCGCCATGTCCGACTATAACCGCAATCCGGGACGGTTCTAATTGCTGCGCAGCCCGTAAAGCGTGCAGAAATAACGGCGTGCCGCCCAGGCGATGAAGCACCTTAGGAATGTCCGATTTCATCCGGGTACCTTGCCCGGCCGCTAAAACAATGACGCCGATATCGTTCATGACGATTATCGATTATAGCGAAAGTAGACTGTCAGTCAAAGTAAGTGATCTTAGCAATACCTGTGCGTTGATAATTCAGAAATTGCCACTTTTCGAGCGACTAAATTGCATTTATTATGAGCCAATGGCGCTGCAACTACTGCAATCTAAAACCACAGTCTGGTCCGGATATTTCGCGCGCGTCGGGTGATTTACCGAATTTGTTTGCACAACTCGGTTTTAAAGAGCCAAAATCATGAGAGGCTCGACAATCTTGATGCCGGCCCTGCGCGGCGCAATCGCGCTTCTGCGCGCCACGATGCGAGTGGAAGTGCTTCATGGCGAGAACTTCGCCAATCTGCAGAGCCGCCGTGTTCCGATTCTTCTGGCGCTGTGGCATGGCCGGATGTTTCTCCTTATCGATGCGCACCGGGGGCAGGGGCTTGTCACCATGGCTTCGAAGTCTAAGGACGGCGACATCATCGCTGGCTGGTTGGAAAACAACGGTTATGCGGTGGTCCGAGGCTCGACTACACGCGGCGGGAGTGAGGCTTTGCGCCGCATGGTCTATCTCATGCGGGCGGGCCGCAACGGAGCTTTGACGGTCGACGGTCCCAAAGGCCCGGTTCGGGTTGTGCAGCCAGGAGTCGTGCGTCTGGCGCGATTAACCGGTGCTTGGATTCTACCTGTGAGTTTTTCAAGCTCATGGCCATTGTTTCTTAGATCGTGGGATCGCCATCTTGTCCCGAAACCATTTTCGCGCAACTTCATATCGTACGGCGAGCCATTCCCGATCGGTTCTGAGTTATCGGAGGAAGCCGCGCTAACAAAAATTGCTGCGGCGATTAATAAGGTTACCGAAGAGGTCGACAACATCGCCGGTATTTGCCCGCCCGGTTAGGACCGCTAGCTCGTGCGATTGGGAATCAAGCCCTTTTTTCTCTTGCGTTGAAACGCCTCTTCTTCTATGACCGCTGTCAATCGCCGACCAATGTGGCCTGGCCGAAAAAAACGGGAACGCTGAATTGTTGCAGCACTGTTGTCGCAAACGGAAACTGTTTCGAGATCTGTCGCCGGGTTATAAGATTTAAAGCCGATGAAAACAACCGCTCAGAAGAAGATACAGTCCATTCGAGGTTTTAGAAGCAGGGTGCTCGATCCGCTTTGGCAAGCTGAACCCGCCGATCTCACTCGGGTTAAAAGGCTGCTTAGTTCTTTTATCAAAATCGTTTTTCTGGTTGGACGAGATTTCATTGAGAATCTCGTCAAGCTCCAGGCCATGGCGTTGGCATTCAAGACGCTGCTTTCGATTGCCCCCCTGCTCGCCGTCATATTTTCAATCCTGAAGGGGTTTGGAGTACACAACCGCATTGAGCCCGTTCTCGCCGAAGCGCTTGCTCCGTTAGGTGACAAAGGCCAAGAGGTCGCCGGCCATTTGGTCGGTTTCGTTGACAAGATGAGCGCAGGAGCCCTCGGCAGCGTGGGTCTGGTGACTCTCTTCATTACCGTGCTGTCTCTGATGGGCACCATTGAACAGGCCTTCAACACTATCTGGCGGGTCAGGTTTCCGAGAAAGCTTGCGCGAAGATTCAGCGATTATTTGAGTGTCCTTTTAGTCGGACCGGTGCTGGTGTTCGCGGCGCTGACAATTACGGCTACTTTGCAGAGCAATTCTTTCGTGCGTAATTTGCTTGCGCTGGAACCATTCGGAACAGTCATGCTGATGCTGCTTCGCCTGCTGCCCTATGTCACGTTATGGGGAGCATTCACACTGTCTTACCTCTTTATCCCGAACACCCGAGTCAGATTGCGTTCGGCGCTGGTCGGCGGTCTCGTGGCTGCGTTACTTTGGCAGACAATTGGTTGGGGATTTGCCACATTTGTGGCCTCGTCTACGCGTTACTATGCTATCTACTCCAGCTTTGCCATCCTACTGCTGTTCCTCCTCTGGCTGTATGTCGGCTGGCTCATTGTTTTGTTAGGAGCACAAGTATCGCATGCGCATCAGCACATACGTTTCTATTACGGTGAGCGTGAGAACCTGGCGCGGAGCCCAGCCGGGCGGGAGAAGCTTGCGCTGCAGTTGCTGCTCCTGATAGGCCGCAATTTCCATCAAGGACTCAGTCCGATGAGTATTACGGATCTGGCGAATCGACTGCAATTGCCGGCGGCTTTGGTTAGAGATTTTTTGGACATGTTTCAGCAATCCCGGCTGGTGTTGCCGTTGGCTGATGAAGAAACTTTTGTGCTCGGCCGCGCTGCCGAAAAGATCAGGATCAAAGAGATTTTGGATTGCGTCAGAACTGCCGGGGGCAGCGCCCAAGGCACTGGCATCTATCTCAGAGAGCCTGATGGTATTGATGAATTGCTGCTTGCGGCGGACCAATCGGTTGCCGCGACACTCGATGGTAAAACCCTGCAGAGCTTAATCGTTCGTCAAGAACCGGTCACGGCCGTTACCTAAACTGCCGATTGGCTCGCGCTGTCAGCGGCGGAAGAGCTGCCGGAAAAAGGTTGCCAAACTGTTTTCTACCGACGGCGGGGCGCCGCGCCGCGCCAATTTTCCGCTGTCCAGATCTACCGCTGGATTCTGCGCATTGCCGGTAACCGTGAGCGGCACCACCAGCTGGCCGCGCTGGTTCTTGAGCAGTTGGCTGGTTCTGCCACGGCTGGCTTTACCGGAAGCCTGAGCCGAGAGAGTTGCGTCGATTCCGATATTTAGCGCCTGACGCGCCAGGGTCATAGTTCCGCCGCCTTTAAGTTCCAGCTGCGGGTTTACCAGGTAGATGCTTGAGAAGTCGACGACACCGTTGCTCAAAGTAAATTCCGTATCCAGAGTCCTAAATGTGGTTGCTTCGCGCCGTTGTTTCTCCGAGAAGCCGATGGCGCCGGTGGCGCGTTGAATTTTTCTTATCAGATCAACGTTGGTCAATTCGCCCTCGCGCGCCGATAGTTTGCCACTGCCTTGCAAGTGCTTGGTCGGCTCGGAGCCGTCGCCGGCACCTAAACGAAGCGTAACTGCGCCGTTTAAATTTCCCTTGATCACCCGCTTGCCATATAGCCTTACATTTTTGAACTCGCTTTGAATCTGTGTCATCAGATTGCTCGCTGGGCCGCTCACCCCGATGCGCAAGCTCATTGGCCCGGAAATGTCGATCTCTGCTGGCGCTAAACCAAACACTGCGAGAATCTGCATCACCGTCCCAGCATCCACGTTCTCGTCTGCCAAAACCAAGTTGAAGCGTGGCCCGGTGGCCAGATTGCTGATGCTTCCCTGCAGCGGCAGAGTCAAGTTCCGCACTGTTAGGTGATTGTCGTTAAGGACGAGTTTTGTTTCTACATCCTGGTAATCGAGTTGTCCTGCTAATGTGACCGTCTTTAAGCCCGGATAATTGAAGGTGGCGCGATACGGGAAAGGTCCTTCGCTCGAGAACTCCTCCATGAAGAGTTCGATGCCATGGATGCGCACGGGGGTTGGTTCTGCGGTAATAATGTTTAACTGCCCGTCTTTGATGCGCAGCCGGCGCGGAATTGTCAAAGCGATAGCGGCGCTGTCCGGCTGTTTAGGTTTCGGCGCGAGCTTGTTTGATTCGGCTCGGCTGTTTGCCGGAATTTGTTTGTCCGCCAGGACACTGGAACTAGCGCTGCGCTTGGATGCTTTTTGCAGCGTAAAGACGGGCTTGTCCAGCACAAACTCGGTGATTTCAAAGCGCCCGCTTAGCAGCGGCCATAACTTGAGGCGCAGTTGAACCTCTTGCGCGGTAAAGAAGCTTTCGGCGGGAGAAGTCGAGTTGGCCGAGATGTTCAGGTTCGATAGTCTGATCGAAGGTCTTGGCACCAGACTTAGCCGTACCTCGTCCAGATCAACGCGCCGCTGCAGAGTTTCTTCGATCAACGGCAAATAAATGCCTTTGAAGCGGCCGAGATCGACAAACATGGGCAAACTGATAACTGCTGCAATCACCAGAGCAAGAACAGTCGCGCCAGCGATCAAGGCTTTCTTCACAGGATCGCCTCCGGCTCGATCGCCCAAATTCTAAGGCAGTTCCCTGGCTTTGCTGTCGTCATTTGCCGGAACATTATACGGACCGCAGTCCGGATTCAATGCTGGCCCGTACTTAAGTCGTTGCGAAGAGTAGCCACCAAGGGCAGTATTTGTTAGGGTAACAAACTTCGAAAGGTCGCTGAGATATTGGATTTGGCGCTGGAAATTCTCCCACAGGTGTTGTTGGAGGGTCTCGTACTAGGATTCATGTACGCTTTGATCGCTCTCGGATATACCATGGTTTATGGTGTCCTGGAGTTTATCAACTTTGCTCACAGTGAAATTTTCGTCCTCGGTGCGTTTGTCGGTGTCGAAGTTCTCTTTTGGCTCCAGGACGCTGGACAACTGGCGGTGTTACATCCGGCCTTCATCTTGTCGCTGGTGATTGCTGCCGGCATGTTGATCAGCGGCCTGGCCGCCATGGCGCTGGAGCGTGTGGCATATCGTCCGCTTCAGGGTGGTCCGCGTCTGGTCGCGCTGATCTCCGCCATCGGCGCGTCATTTTTTCTCCAAGATGCGTTGCGTTTGTTCGAAAGTCTCTGGCGCAACACCTTTTACCTCAATTATCCGACTCTGGATGTGCTCGATGAGGTTTTATCCTTGGCAACTAATCTTGTCGTGCCGGTGAAGTCCCTGATGGTCATTGCCACCTCACTGCTTAGCTTGGGCGGCCTCTATTACTTCGTAAATCGGACGCGCATCGGCACGGCGATCCGCGCGGTCGCGCAGGATCCGGAAACCGCCTCGCTGATGGGGATTCCGGTCAATCGCGTCATTGCGCTAACATTTTTTGTCGGCGGTGCGATGGGAGGTCTGGCTGGGGTTCTGTTTGGCCTTCACTATAGCCTGGTTAATCCCTACAGCGGATTTGCGCCGGGGCTGAAAGCTTTCACCGCGGCGGTCCTGGGCGGCATAGGCAATATTCCGGGCGCAATGCTAGGCGGCATGGTACTCGGTTTGTTGGAGGCATTCGCCGCTTCTTATCTGTCGATTCTTACCGACGGCGCCTTCGGCGCCGAATATAAGGATGTCTTCGCCTTTCTTGTGCTGATCATGATCTTGATTTTTCGTCCTAGGGGATTGCTTGGTGAGACCGTGCGCGAGGGCCGGGCGTGAGTGGTTCGCTACCGTCATTGGGCTTGTTGGCATACATCGCTGCAAGCTCCGTGCTGGCCTTTGTCTTCCCCCAATCTGTCTTGGCCTTTCTCCTGGTCGAAGCTTCATTGCTGTTGCTCTGCTACGTCTCGGCGCCGCTCAAAATAAAAATATACTTGGCTGCTTTGGTGCTTCTAATCCTGATCCCCTTCCTGGGGACGTTTAACGGTTACTATCTGGAAGTTGCCATTCAGATCGGCATCTATGTCGCGCTTGCTCTGGGATTGAATATCGTTGTCGGCTTTGTCGGCCTGCTCAATCTCGGCTTCGTTGCCTTTTATGCCATTGGCGCTTACCTGTGGGCGATCTTCGGTTCGCCGCAAGCCAATGAATTTATTCCCGGCGGAATCTTTCCATTGTCGGCAAATTGGTTTTTTATCTTTCTTATTTTCAGCATCGCTGCCGGGGCGCTGACGGGAACCTTGCTGGGGCTGCCGGTGCTGCGTTTGCGCGGCGATTATCTGGCTATCGTCACCTTGGGGTTTGCCGAGGTGGTGCGCGCGGTAGTCAACAACCTCGATAAGCCGATCAACATTACCAATGGTCCAAAAGGCATCTCCCCGATCGTTAAACCGCCGCTTTTTTTCAAACCGTGGCTGGAATTCTTCGGGTTGGAAATCGCCGATTCGACATTGTACCCGCTGTATTTTTACTTTCTCGTGCTCCTGATGGCGTTGCTCATCATTCTTATCACACGCCGACTCGAGGACTCGCGCGTTGGGCGGGCCTGGAAGGCGATCCGCGAAGACGAATTGGCAGCATCGGCAATGGGTGTTCCGGTAGTGCGCATGAAGCTGTTCGCGTTCGCGGTGGGCGCGTCCTTCGCTTCGGCCGTGGGAGTGTTGTTTGCCGCCAAGCAGGTTTTCATCAATCCCGAGAGCTTTACCTTCATGGAATCCATCGGAGTTCTGGCGATGGTGATCCTCGGCGGCATGGGCTCGATTCCAGGCGCCATTCTCGGCGCTACGGGTGTGACGATTCTCAACCTCCAATTGCTCAAGGGGTTATCGCTATGGCTCAACGGCCTGCGCCAGTCAGGCGCTGAATTGACGTTGCCGCTTTTGGGAAGCTATTCGTTGAGCCAGTTGCCGGCCCAGTTCGAGCCGGCGAAATACGAACGAATGGTTTTCGGTCTGATTTTGATCCTGATGATGATTTTCCGGCCGCAAGGTATTTTGCCGCCGCGGCGTGACCGGCGAACTTAAATGGCGCTGCTAGAGCTGCGGGATATTTCCAAACGGTTCGGCGGATTGCAGGCTTTGGCGCGGGTCAAACTCGACATTGAATCCGGCACCATCGCCTCGCTTATCGGCCCTAACGGCGCGGGCAAGACGACACTGTTCAACATCCTTACAGGAGTCTATCAGCCGGATGGCGGCGAAATCCGTTTTCTCGACCGGCCTTTGATGGGTTTAAAGCCCGACAGAATCACCAAGGCGGGCATCAGCCGGACGTTCCAAAATATCCGCCTGTTCTCGCACATGACGGTCCTGGACAACGTGCTAGTTGGTATGCATTCGCGCATGCACACCAGTTTCGCTGAAATCCTGCTGCGCACCCGGGACTTCCACAATCGCGAAGACGGCGCGCGCAGCCGGGCAATGGAGCTGATCGAACTGACCGGCCTCGGCGGCCGTCAAGGCGAGTGGGCGCACCAGCTCTCCTACGGAGAACAACGCCGGCTCGAGATCGCGCGGGCCTTGGCCGCAGCCCCGAAGCTGCTGCTGCTCGATGAGCCCACTGCGGGAATGAATTCCACCGAAGCGCAGTCGCTGGTTAGCTTGTTCAAAGATTTGGTCGGCAGATATGTCGAAGCGATTCTGCTTATCGAGCACAATATGCGCGTGGTCATGGGCGTGTCGCATTGGGTCCATGTTCTCGACTACGGTGAAAAGATCGCCGAAGGCCATCCGGACGAAGTGCGCCAAAATCCGCGGGTGATCGAGGCCTACCTTGGCGCATGGGCGGAGAATGCTCAGAGTTAACGAGATCCACGTTTATTACGACGCAATTCACGCGCTGAAGGGAGTTACGTTTTCCGTCGAGCCCGGCGAACTCGTCACGCTTCTAGGCGGCAATGGCGCTGGCAAGACGACTACCTTGAAAACAATTTCCGGACTGCTGCGTCCACGCCGCGGTAACATCGAACTGGAAGGCTGCGCTCTAGATGAGATCGACGCCCACGAGATTGTCCGGCGCGGGGTAGCTCATGTGCCGGAAGGCCGGAAAGTTTTTCCTCGTTTCACGGTGCTCGAGAATTTGCAGGTCGGCGGGTACAGCCGCAGCATCAAGTCGCTTGCGCCTGATCTCGACTTTGTTTATCGCATGTTTCCGCGCTTGCACGAACGGCAGAAGCAATACGCAGGCACTCTGTCTGGAGGCGAGCAGCAGATGCTGGCGATCGGCCGAGCCTTGATGGCCAAGCCGAAATTATTGCTGCTCGATGAGCCATCGATGGGGCTTGCGCCAAAAATCGTCGAGCAGATTTTGGAGAACATTCGCGCGATCAACCAATCCGGTGTCACGGTTCTGCTGGTCGAGCAAAATGCCGCAATGGCCCTGGCGATCTCGCATCGCGGTTACGTGCTCGAGACAGGCCAAGTGATTCTCAGCGGTGCTTCCAGCGATTTGGCCGGTAATGATCTCGTGCGGCAGGCTTATCTCGGCGGTTAACTCATCGTGATCGCGTCCGTGAAACGTGATCGCGGCGCGAACACAGCACTGAACACGAGGATCTCCGCCACGCTGCGTTTGTATGAGGCGGAATGCTTGACAAGCCAGGCTTGGGCTCATATTTCTGCAAGCAATTTACTTCGGAAGGAATTTCATGGCGGCAAAGAGAAATTACATTATCGGCGTCGATACCGGCGGCACGTTTACCGATGTTGTCGTCTTGGCGGACACGGGCGAAGTTTGGACAGCAAAGGCTTCGACCACGCCGGACGATTTTTCCCGTGGGGTGATGGATGCGGTCGGCGAAGCCGCGCAGATCATGGGAGTTGAGAGTTCGGATCTTCTCGGTCGCACGACACTGTTTAAGCACGGCAGCACGGTCGCAACCAACGCGTTGATCACGCGCAGCGGCGTCAACGTAGGTCTGATTACGACTCGGGGGTTCGAAGATACCACCGAGATCATGCGCGCGATCGGCCGGGTTGACGGTTTGTCGGATGACGAGATCAAACACGTCACCTGGATCACCAAACCAGAACCGTTCGTCCCCAGGGAACGCGTCATCGGCGTGCGCGAGCGCATCGACTACCAGGGCAACGAAATCGTTCCGCTCAATTGGGATGATGTCATGGAGGCGATTCGCCGGCTTATCGAAGACGATAAGGTCGACGCCATTGCCGTCAGTCTCATGCATGCATGGGTGAATCCGCAACACGAGAACGAAATTCGCGCTTTGACGGCCGAAGCGGATCCGCACCGAAAAGTTTATTGGTCTTTCGGTAGTTCGTTGTCCCAAGTAGCCGGCGAGTATGCGCGCGCCAATACGGCGATTTTGAATAGCTATCTCGGACCCACGGTCGAGCGCTACTTAAAAGGCTTGGAAGACAAACTTGCCAGCGGCGGTCTCAAAGGACCGCTGCTGATCATGCAAGGTAACGGCGGCGTGGCGCATCGCGAGCACGTCAGTGCGATTGCCAACCTCCAATCAGGTCCGGCCGGTGGCATGATTGCTTCGGCTTACATTGCCGGTCTCCTCGAACACAAGAATGTCATTACCACTGACATGGGCGGGACCAGCTTCGATGTCGGCCTTATCACCGAAGGCTATTGGCGCTATGCGCAAGAACCGATCGTCGAACGATTTCGCATGTTGCAGCCGATCATAGATATCGAATCGATCGGCGCAGGCGGCGGCACCATCGCCCAGGTAGAAATGGAAACCGGCCGCTTGCTGGTCGGCCCGCGCAGCGCCGGCGCCAGTCCCGGACCGGTTTGTTACGACGCCGGCGGCGATCAAGTGACGGTTACCGACGCCGATCTAGCCCTCGGCATCATCGATCCCAATTATTTTCTCGGCGGTAGAAAGTCTTTGAATAAAGACAAGGCGCTCAAGCTGATCGAGGAGAAGATTGCGCGACCTCTAAAATTAAAAGTTCATGAAGCGGCTGCCGGAGTTCACGATATCGTCAATGCCAAAATGTCCGATCTGATTCGCCGGCAAGTGGTTCGCACCGGTTATCTTCCGGAAGAATTCGTCATATACGCATTTGGCGGCGCGGGAGCGGTGCACGCTTCAGGGTTCGCCGCTGAGTTGGGGATCAAGCAGATCTATATATTCGCCACTTCGCCGGTTTTTTCCGCTTTCGGAGCAGCCGCTGCTGATGTCATCCGCACGCGCGTGATGAGTTGCCAGTATATTTTACCGGCGGATCCGGTCGTCATAAACCAGCGACTTGACGGCATCGAAAAAGAGATGAGCGCCGACATGAACCGTGAAGGGTTCAAGCCGGGCCGGGTGGAATTCCGACGTTTCTTCACGATTCGCTACCGCCGGCAAAGCGCCGGGGTTGAAATGCCGGTCAGTTGGGATCGGTTCAATCCTAAGCGCATGACCGAAATGCACAGCGCGTTTGAGAAAAAATATGAGGAGCTGTACGGCGTCGGTTCGGGTTATGCCAAGGCGGGCATCGAAATCAGTGAAATTCGCGTCGATGCAGTGGGCAAGGTGGCCAAGCCGAAACTGACGGCAAAGCGGAAGAGCAACCGCGATGCCCGCTCGGCGCGCAAAGGCAAACGCGAAATATTTTTTACCCGACCCGAACGTAAATTCATCGATACTCCGGTTTACGATTACGAGCGACTTGGCTTTGGCGCCATCGTCCGTGGTCCCGCCGTTATCGAGCTGCCGTTTACTACTGCATTGGTGCCACCGGAGCACAGGGTGAACATTGACCCGTACTTGAATCTGGTGATGGAAGTGCCCTGAGACGCCGAGCAGTTGAACGATGGAGCAAGGGCAAAAGGAGGACCGTCAGATGATGCAGCGAGCGCTCTTCGTTTTTGTCCATGCCTGCGCCTTTGTGATGGTGCTCTGCTCGGCCTCAGTCGCCGAGCCGCTACGCATTGCGGTGGGCGCGGCAAGCATCGCGACATTGCCCACCTGGGTGGCCCAGGACGGCGGTTATTTTATGCGCGAGGGCGTGCCCGTTGAGCAGATTTACATTCGCGGCGGGCCGCAGACTTTTTCCGCGCTGATCGGCGGTGACGTGCATATCGTTCAGGTCTATAGCGCACCGGTACTCTCGGCGCGCTTTACCGGCGCCGATGCTGTTATCATCGCCGGGCTGGTGAACCAACCGGTTTTCTCCATCGTTAGCACTGCGGGTATCAACAAAACGGAAGATCTTCGTGGCAAGCGCATCGGCATCACCACTTTCGGCTCGGCTACGGACCTAGCCCTGCGGCTAGCGCTCAAGAAGTGGGGACTCAAGGCCGACACCGAAGTCAATTTACTACAGATGCGTGGTGTGCCAGAAATCTTGGGGGCGCTTCAGGCAAAAGCCATTGATGCGGGTATTCTTTCTCCACCCACCAACATGGTGGCGATTAAGGCGGGGTTTAAAGAATTATCATACCTGCCACAGGCCGGAATTTCGTTTCAACACACCACACTCGCTACCACGCGCAGATATATCGAACGGAACCGTGCCACGCTGGTTAAGGTATTACGAGCCTACGTCGTCGCTATCGAACGCATCAAAGCCGACAAGGCTTTCACCATGAAAACAATCTCGAAATATATGCGCACCACCGACAGCGACGTGTTGGAGTATAGCTACAACGCCGCGGCGCCTCTGTTCAGGGTGCCGCCTTATCCGACACTGGAAGGCATTCAATCGACACTGGACTTTCTGGCGGAAAAAGAACCAAAAGCTAAGCAAGCTCAGCCCAAAGACTTTGTCGATAATTCCCTCCTCGACGAATTGGTCAAACTCAGCGCTGACATTCCGAAGAAATGAACTAGGAGCCAACAATGAAAAACCAAAAACAGACCATCGATCCGATCCGCTATGAAATGTTTCTCCATCGCCTATGGGCCATCGGTGAAGAAGGACGCATGACCCTGCAACGAGTGACCGCCTCGCCGATTGTCTCTCAAGGAGGCGAGTGCATGAGCTCCTTCTATGATGAGACCGGCACCATGGTGCTTGCCTGCTCGGGTCACCTGCGCTTTGCCGCCGCCACTTCGGATGCTATCCGCAATCTGATGCAGCGCTTCAGCAAAACTCCTGGCTTTCACGATGGCGACCAGTTTTTTTTCAACGATCCGTATGTCGCCGGCTCGCACACTTACGACATGATGATTGTCAAACCGATTTTCTTCCGCGGCGAGTTGATCGGCTGGACGGCGACCAGCACGCACACCGCCGACACGGGCGGAGTACTCCGCGGCGGCGCCTACGAAATCTTCCACGAGGGTATTTGCATACCGGGATTGAAGATCGTCGAGAAGAATGAATTCCGCGAAGACGTGTTTCAAACTCTGACGGGGCAGTGCCGTGATCCCCAGTACGTAGGCCTGGATCTCAAGGCGATGATCGCGGGGAATAATATCTGCGCCAAACGATATCTGGGCTTGGTGGAAAAATTCGGGCTCAAGTTCGTGCAGTTGGCCGGCGAAAAAATGATTGCGGATTCCGAGAGCAAGGCGCGCGCAAAACTTAGATCGATGCCCGACGGCACCTGGGTGACGCGGCAATACGTCACTACCTTGGATCGCAAGACGCGCAAATCGGTGGCGCAACAACTCTACTGCACGATGACCAAGAAGCGCGACGAGTTGCTTTTTGACTTCACCGGCACGAGCCCGCAGACCGATACCGACCACAATTCGACCTTGCCCAGCACTGTGGCTCATCTGGCGCTGGCGTTGACCAATACTCTTTTCTGGGACGTCCCCTGGAGCGATGGCAAGATGCGTCCGGTCAAAGTCCATGTGCCGGAAGGATCGATTCTAAATTGCAAATATCCTGCCGCCTGCGGCGCCGGCCCGCGCATCGGCAACGTGCTCGTGTCGACGGTATGCGAGGCGGTAGCAAAAATGATCTACGCTTCCGGCCGCTACGACGACGTCAACGCATCGACCACGGGAAATTTGGAATTTGTCGGCGGCCCTGGCTACTTCTACGGCGGCCACACGCGCGAAGGCATCGCCGTTGCTCAAGGACTCTACGACATCCACGGAGCGGGAATGGGCGCCAGGCCGCATGGCGACGGTGTCAATACCGGCGGGCATATGAATATACCATCGGCCGGCATATCGGACATCGAGCGCATCGAAATGCAGTATCCGTTTCTTTATTTCACCCGCTCGCACAACCCGGACGGCAGCGGCTTTGGGCAGTACCGCGGCGGCCTCGGCAGCTATCGCATCTATCTGATTTATGGTTCGAAAGATTGCAGCGTTGATTACAAACCCTATGGCGGCGTCGCTCAGGGTGGCTTTGGCCTTGCCGGCGGCTATCCTACTGGCATCGGCGCAACCCGGGTGATGATCGAAGCCGGTCTCGAAATGCTCGGCCGGGTCAAAGCAGGCGAATATCCCACGGTGGGCGCGATGCGCGCGGGGGAGTGGGGCAAATCAATCTTACCGGCGGGCGTCCCAGAGCGAGTGCCGTTGCCCGAAGGCACTTTGTTGGTCGACTATGTAGCCGGGGGTGGCGGATTTGGCGACCCCATTGATCGGGATCCAGGCGCCGTCTTGAAAGACTTCGGCTACGGCTGGGTGAGCCGGGAGATTGCGGAAAGAATTTACGGCGTCGTCTTCGCCGACGGCGGCAAGGCTGTCGACATCGCCGCCAGCGAAGATTGCCGCCACCTAATTCGCGAAGCACGCAAGCAAGACGCGCCCATCTCGCAGAGGTCCAGCGATAAAGCCGCTGCCGTTAGTAGTGACTCACAGCTGCTGCGCTTTCATGCGGCTTTGGAGATTATCGGCAACGGCAAGAAAAAAGCCATTCGATGCAGCCGCTGCGGTCATCTCTACTGCAAGGCCGATGAAAACTACAAACATTACGCGCTCCATCGCATCTTGGATCTCAACGACTCGATGCCGCCGCTGCCGACGGGGGAGCGTTACATCGGCGAATACCACATCTATTCCTGCCCTGGCTGCGCCACGCAGCTGCAGGTGGATTTGTATAGCCGGAGCCTGGGTGGCGATCCGGTTCTGTGGGATACAAGAATCGCGTAGGTTAAATCACCTGAAAAAATATTTTCGTGTAGCAGTTGCGTCTGCGATCAGTTGCCGAAGAGTTTTGTACGAGGGCGACAGAGCTTCCGGAGAGTCGAAACGGGTAGGTGTTACGTTAAGGATGACTCCACTCAGAGTAAACTGGGGTTTGACCGGATGAGCCTTGAGACATCTGCATAGGCATCACTCGTGACGTGATGAAATGATGCAATGCAGCTAAAAACCCCAAGGAATGCGTGCGCAGATTGAGAAAGCGTCTGGCGCCGGCACACGTGGTGCAGATACAAGGTAAAAAGACTTGGCTCTACTACCTTAGATTACCCCGTATTGCTCTTTCAGTGCATTCCAAGGATTGAACGACATCCTCGTGGTGAGTACGTCGCCGTCGTTCCCGGTGCAGTCATCCGCTGCCGGCCCGTCGGGGCGCTGCTGATGCAGGACGAGGCAGGCATGGATGAGAAGGTGCTCGCGGTGCCGATGGATTATCTTCATCCGTTCTATTCCAATATCCGAAACTACACGGGACCTGCCCTCAGTGCTGATTGAACAGATCGCGCATTTTTTTGAACACTATAAAGAACTCGAACAAGGAAAATGGGTGAAGGTCTTGCGCTGGTTGGACGTCGGCGAGGCGCAAAGGCTCGGGCAAAATGCAATAGATCGCGATTTGCGCAAAACGTAAAAGAGAAGATTCGAGCCAAAAATGGAAGGTCCGCGTGCGCACATCTCAACGATTTCTAATAATGATGCTGCTCTGCGTCGAGCCGTGCGGATCGTGGCAATGCTGAACCTTGCCTATTTCGGTGTCGAGTTCGGGGTGGCTCTGGCGATTGGCTCCGTCTCACTCTTCGCCGACTCCATAGACTTCCTCGAGGATGCGGCGGTCAACGGTCTAATTCTCATCGCTCTGAACTGGAATCCTCATAGACGTTCATTGGTCGGTATGGCGCTCGCGGCTATTTTGCTCGCTCCGGGTTTAGCAACACTGTGGACAGCTTGGGAGAAGATTGTTGCGCCCCTTCCACCGGCTCCGATTCCCTTGTCGTTGGCTGGCGGTGGGGCACTGGCGGTAAACCTGTTCTGCGCTGGCCTTCTCGCTCGTTTTCGTACCCACAGCGGCAGCTTGACGAGAGCTGCATTTCTTTCGGCCCGCAACGATGCACTTGCGAATGTTGCCATCGTTGCAGCCGGTCTAGTGACGATAGTAACCCTGTCGGCTTGGCCCGACCTTCTTGTCGGCTTGGGGATTTTCTTTATGAACCTGGACGCGGCGCGTGAAGTGTACACTACCGCTCGCCGAGAGAGATCGCTTGCTGTGGGCCAACCCTAACGTTTCCCATTACCTCTACCATGAGTACTGCTAGCCCCTTCCCATAAGGACTCGTGAGCGATATAGCGGACCAATGTCAAAAGCCGCAACCGCACAGAAGGAACAGCTCAAGGCTGCGCCGCTCGATCCCTCCGTCCGCGCCCTCGGAGTGGTTTCGCTGCTGAACGACATTTCTAGCTAAGTCGCCGTGCGCACGCTGCCGCTGTTTATCGCCAATTTAAAGGGCGTCAGGAGAGG
>JAICEJ010000027.1 GCA_025924215.1 Candidatus Binatia bacterium | reverse complement strand
CAAAAATAATACTCGTTATCATCTTTACGCAATGGAGACATTTAGCCGATACTTTATCAGCCATAGCAAGTCGTTTGAAGCTCCGGCGCTCGGTAGAGTAACCACGAATTGTGTACGTGAGAGAAAGCGTCGGATGAATCCGCCTTCATCCAGCGGTGCATGAAATACGCGACATCCCAATTAAGGTCATGTTTCGATTTAGCATCGCGTCGAGCGGAGTCTGTCTCGCTTGTGAAATGATTGGTAACATCTGTCCCACCTCTAGCACGGGCTAGTATGGAGCCGTGACGCTTTAACTTCGCAAGAAGTCGAAAGATCAGCGCTAAGGAGTAGGTTTTCGATCTTAGCATCATTTCAGCTGTGTCCCATGCGATCACTGGCATATCGGTTGCGTTCTCATAGGTGGGCGCAACGTTGTGTAAATTGTTCACGAAAAAAAGGAGGTAAAAGATAATGGAAAAGAAAAAATCAGCTTTAACAGCAGCGGTAATTTTTGGAGTTGGGTTGGCGGCGACACCGGCTTTCTCCCAGAGCGCACCAGGGGGTAAAAGCGCACCGTCGGACCTTGACCGCACTCCGACTGCACCGGGTCGCGAACAGCAATTACCTCCCAGTGGAAGGGAGATACCGAAGGGCACAGAAGGGATGTCCGCTTCGGATATCAAGCAGGTACAGCAGGCCCTGAAAGCGAAAGGTCACGATGCGGGAACCTCGGGTGTGATGGATGATAAAACGCGTGAGGCTATTCGCGCTTTTCAGAAGTCCGAAGGCTTGACAATGACCGGAACTATTGATGATAAAACCGCCAAAGCGTTGGGCGTGAGCAGCAAGTCATCAAGCGGGTCAGGTGCGAGCGGGTCACGCGATTCATCGGGAGCGACGGGCTCATCGGGGTCATCAGGATCAACCGGCAGTGACGCGGGGAGATCGTCCGGTTCCTCCGGTTCTACGGATAAATCGCCTAGCCGGTAAACACCGATAAACAGTAGTTAAACGTTGCGTTCGCGCAATGCTCGCTTGCATGCAGAGGCCGGGTTTAGCCCGGCCTCTGCACATTAATAATATTCTTCTGCCGCATCTATCAGCCCGCATTATCGCGTCCACAAAACAGCGACTAGAAAAATCCCACTATTCCGTTCCACACGTCCTGACAAGGATCGGTGTCACTGATCCGTCCCGGCCATTTCGAATTGTCTCGGTCCATGACCAGATGCTACGATTGGATCGACATGATAATTGTCATAACGGGTGTAACTGGCTCCGGCAAAACTACCATAGGAAAGCTGTTGGCCGCCGAGCTGCATTGGAAGTTCTACGAGGGCGACGATTTTCATCCGGTGGTTAATATAGAAAAACTAAGACGGGGCGAGCCGCTCGATGATCAGGATCGTCTCCCTTGGCTTCTGGCAATCAGGGATACTATTCGTGCGGCAATCGATCGAGGCGAGAATGCGGTCCTAGCCTGTTCCGCCCTGAAGGAGTCGTACCGGCGAATGCTTCGAATCAGCCCGGAGGTGACTTTGATACATCTAGAAGCAAATCCCGAATTGATCGAAAATCGCTTGAAGCACCGCATCGGGCACTTCATGAATCCGGCTTTGGTTCGAAGTCAATTTCAGACGCTCGAGGAACCCGAGGCTGCGCTGCAGATCGACGCCGGCATGAGGCCCGGCGAAATCGTCGGCGCCATAAGAGTTCGCCTCGCGTTATAAGCGAACGCAGTTCGGTGCCTACGACAACCGGCAGAGATGGCCCAAACACGAGTAACCCCGCCGCATTTCATTCGTCCCGGATCGATCGCCCGCGTGATGAATCGGTTCTACGGCTCACTGACTAAGCGCGGATTGAGCATGCCTTACAGTTTTTTATTGTCGGTACCCGGCCGGAGAACGGGCGAGACGCGCTCGGTACCTGTGAATCTTTTGCAGAGCAACGGCAAGTTGTTTTTAGTCGCCACCCGCGGACATACGCAATGGGCGCGCAACGCACGCGCGAGCCGAAAAATATTGCTAACGCGAGGAAGACTACGGATGGAGTTTTCCTTGCGAGTAGTCCCGGACAACGAAAAGCCTGCCGTGTTACAATCTTATTTGAGTCGATACAAGTGGATGGCGTGGCGCTTTTTTCCGCTGCCCTCCGGTTCGCCTCTGGCGACGTTTGAACCTATCGCCGCGCGCTATCCGGTGTTCGAACTGAGCCGTATTCGCCCAGAAAGCCCTGCTGAATCGTCGGATTCAAAGGAGTAGTCGGCCGACGCGATGCCTACTTGGTTTAGATACTTACTGTTTCAAGTTCCGGGGTGGTGCATGGCGGCCCTGGTGTTGCTGCTCCTTCGACATTACCAAATGATCTCGTTTTCAGGTGCGCTGATTTGTTTCGTTGCCTGGATGCTGAAAGATTGGATTCTCTATCCATGGCTCAGAAGCGTCTACCAGGTTTCCACTCGGACAGGTTCAAAGGCGCTTATAGGCTGTAAGGGCGTGGCCGAGAGTCATCTCGCGCCGGAAGGTTTGATTCGCGTTCGCGGTGAGCTCTGGCGCGCCGTTGCCATCCCACGCGATTTGCCAATTCAAACGGGAATTGTAGTGGAAATAATCGATGCCGACGGTATGACGGTTTTTGTCCGGCCGCTCAGTGACCCAGCCACCAACAACTCCATGTAGAACGAATGATTTCACCTTTTGCTAAAGGAGGCCTTTGTCGCAGCGCAAGTGTCCGCTGTGATCTCAGACCCCTTTACAGCTCCGTTGCACCTGCTCGACGCATGCCTTGCTTGACCTCTTTCCATCCCATTGATATGCCAGCAAGCATGCTAATTTTAAGCAACGAAGAAATCGAATCATTTCTCTCGATCGATAAGTGTATCAATGCGTTGGAGAAAGCCTATGCCAGTTGGGACGAGGGCAAGGCGATAAACCGGCCGCGCACCGATTTGGTCATGCCCTCATTGAACGGCAGCGGTGTTTACGCTTTTAAATCGATGGAAGCGGGGCTTTATGATCCGCCTATTGTGGCAATGCGCATCAATTCCGACATCATCCGCTGGCAGCAGCAGGGCGGTCGAGTGATCAAAACCAAAGTGCCCGCGGCGCCCGGGGACAAGTATGTCGGGCTGGTGATGTTATTTTCTACTCTAACCGGTGAGCCGCTTGCCATTTTTCCCGACGGCGTGGTTCAGCGAATGCGTGTGGCATCGAGCAGCGCTTTGGCGGCGCGGTATCTGGCGCGCCAAGATGCGAGCACCTTGGCGATTTTTGGTTCCGGCTGGCAGGCCGGCAGCCATCTGCCGGCGATGTGCGCGGTGCGAAGCATCAAAAGAGTCAATGTTTTTAGCCCGACCAAAACCAACCGAGAAGCATTCGTAAAAGAAATCACCCAGAAGGTTAGCGCAGATGTTCGTCCAGTGGACAGCGCCGAAGACGCGGTTCGGGATGCGGATATTATTGCGGCGACGACCAACTCCTTGACCCGGGTTATCAATCCTGAATGGGTAAGGCCGGGAATTCACCTGACCTGTGTGCGGGTTCCCGAATTGGGCGACGAAACGATCCAGAAGATAGATCGCCTGGTAATTCATTCGCGCCAGCACGCCCCAGAGAATTACATTGCCGGATTTGGCGACCAGGGCATTGAATCGCACGATGCCATCGACATCATCCGCAAGGGCCCGGCGCAAGCTCGCGAAGCAAAAGTCGAACATCCATTCTGGTTAGCCTCACCCGAATTAAGAGATCTCGTCATTGGACGAGCTCAAGGCCGTAAAAATGCGCAGGAATCCACTTGCTTCCTCAACAATATCGGTATCGGTCTGCAGTTTGCCGCCGTCGGCGCTGCGGTTTTGGCCGAGGCAGAGAAAAAGGGCGCGGGCCACGAGATTCCCACCGACTGGTTTTTAGAAACGGTCCATCCTTGATTGTTAAGCGGCATCCTCGAAACTGAGATCTTACAGATTAAGCTGGCAACTCTCCAAGAGAACAGTCCAATGGCGGATCTGCACGTGACCGGTTCGAAGGATTGAGGAAGGGTAGAAGTGTGATCGGGTTGCTTAGAATCGTTGTTGTTATTCTGTTAACTGGCTTTGTTGCCACTCCCGCACTGGCGCAGGAGAAGCTGCGCTTTTATCTCGGCGCCTCGAGTAAAACTCTAGGCTACAGCCCGCTTTGGGTGGCGTCGAAAAAGGGCTTTTTTGAGCAACAAGGTTTGGACGTGCAGCTTCTCCTTCTGCGCGGTACGCCGATGACAGTTCAAGCTTTGGCCGGGGCTTCACTCAATGTCGGATCGGGCAGCCCGGAAGCATTTATCGAAGCCTCGGAGCGCGGCTTGGATTTGGTGATTATTGGCGGCATCATCAACGGGTTAACGCATTACATTGTCGGAGGCAAAAACTACAAAACGTATCAGGACCTGCGCGGCGCCACTTTAGGCGCCTCTTCGTTGACCAGCGGCACGGTAACGGCATTTAAGCAAGCGCTCAAGGTCAAAGGACTCGAGTACCCAAGAGATTATAAGATACTTGTGGTTGCCGGTGGCTCCTCGGCCAATCTCGCGGCACTACAAGCAGGCCAGATCGCCGCCACCACGGTAGCGATTCCGCTTAACTATTTGGCAGAGGAAGCAGGCTTCAATGTGATCGGCAGGCTAATAGATGCTGTGCCCGACTTCCAATTGACTGTAATCGCGTCCAAGCGATCTTGGGCGGAAAAAAACCGCTCCTCAATGGTGCGATTTATGAACGGCATGGCGCAAGCCAATCGTTGGCTCTTCGACAACAAAGAGCCGGCTATCGATCTCCTCACGCGCGAAATGCAACTGAAGCCAAACCATGCTGCGCGCGGGTGGGAATACTACACGCAGAATCGTATTTGGCATCCGGACGGCGATCTTAATCTTGAAGGGATGAAATACAATCTGCGGATTTATGCGGAGCAGACTGGAGCAACGGGACCATCTGATTACGCCAAGTACATCGACCAAAGCTACCTCTACGATGCATTGAAAGAGTTGAAGAAGAAATAAACCTGGAGAGTATCGATGTGGATGGAGAGCCTGACCGTATGCACGGCGCAGACGGTCAGGCCGTGAGTCGGGTTATCGTTTGTGCAGAGCGTCCTTTAGCTCGCTGCGCGCGTCTCGCAGCTCAGCTTGATCCTGTCGAAGATCTCTTCTGTCCCTGGCGATTTCCTTGTAGTCATCGCGGATCTCTTGCCGATCTCGAAGGATTTCCTCTTTGCTGGCGCCGTTGCGGATATCTCGGCGAAGCTCGGCTCTATCCTTTCTCAGCTCTTTGAAGTCACCTCTTAATTCGCGGCGGCTTTCCTGCACGTCTTTTCGGGCGGCGCGTACGTTGCTGAATTTCTCTCGAACCACCGGTTTATTGTGATGACCTCTATTTCCCTGGTATTTTCCGTGGTGCCCATCACGCCGGGAGCGGGACGTATCAAAGCGGGCGTGTCGCGCCTCTCCTCGACGGTAATTACCGTGGCGATTGAAGCGATGATCGTTACGTCTTCCATGCCGTCCATCGAATCTCCGGTAATCGCGGTCGCGCCCGCTATGCTTGTATCCGTCATTGTCTTTGGCGTCGGCAGTTGTCGGTAGCGCCGGAAGCATCAGCGCCACCCCCATAAGGCCCGCTAGAATCATTTTACTTAAACGTTTCATCTAATCCTCCTTTTGTTCAAACCTTGCCGTTTAGTTCACAAAGCAAATATGCGTTAACTTAACTGCGTGGTGCGATGCTCGATTAGTATTCCTGTCGTTGGCGCTGCGTCTGGACGTCATTACGATTGCGTTCGATGACCCGCTGGTTCTGCTGGATCTGCTGCTGATTGTATTGGTACTGTGCTTCGTCCTGTCCTTGCATGTAATCTCCGATGAGCGCGCCCGCGCCGAGCCCGACTCCGCCACCAATCGCGGCGCCCAATCCCGGACGGCCCGCAGCGGCACCGATAAGCCCGCCCGCGGCAGCTCCTCCAACTGCGCCGATGCCAGCGCCTTTTTCCCTCGGAGTCAGGGGGCCGCCGGCACAGCCGATAGCTGTGAGTGCGGCAAAGCCGAGAGCAATCGTCCATCGAGATGACCTAAGCTGATTTGAATTACCGTTCATTCCGCCTCCAATCTTGTTTCTGGTTGACTGCATTGGTTGTACGCAGCTAGAGCAACGCATATGCCAGTAGTGCGGTACTCGTAAGTGGCGGATATTGCCGCGCTGGTTGGGCACTGGGGATGGAAGTGGCCATGAAATTTTTACCGAGTTGCACCGAAATTGTTGCGACAGCTCACGATTCGGATGAACGGATCAGCTCGTGTGCTCAATCACAGGCAGGAAGGTAAGATCTGTGCTCAATTGTGGACAAGATTCCATGAGATTGCTTGCATATGGACGCAGCCAATCCCGGTTTGAAAAATCTCCGGAACGTATCACGTCTACTTGTTACGCTGGCGCCAGCATTGCCGAGATCATTTTTACGCGGGACAGGAAGCTGCGGCGATAAGCGGAGGGATGTTTTTTAGTGGAGATCTGTTAGTAGAGGCAAAAGTTCACAGACAATTGAAGCTCTTTAGGCGGAATGAATCCTCTGCGTGCTCCGAAGCGCGGTGACGCGGCAATTAGCCTAGCCTCAAACCTCAACAAAGAATCAGCGCGCCTTCTTGCGTTGTTCGGCGATAAAACCGCCGCTCTCAAGCGTGCGCACGAAGCTGCTATCCATGATCTGCTCGACATCGACTTGTGCGATTTTGGGATTTACAGTAGCGACGATCCTCTGGACCGATTTGTAGGCCGCCGGATTTGGTGCGATATCGAGGGTCGCCATCAACCGTAGCACTTTGTAGGAGGCTTCGACTTCATCGGCTTTCTGCAGGCGAAGATGCTTTTGCAAGGTTTTCATAACCTCAGGTTTGTTATTGGCGTCGAGAATGTAAGCGGTTGCTTCGACCAATCCTTTGGTCAAGCGCAGAAAGAAATCCTGTCGGTTGGCGATGACGTCTTTGAGCGCGCAAATGCTCGGTCCTTGATACGGCGCCTTCAGTTCCGCGGCATCGGCCAGCGATGTAAAGCCCGCCTTGAGCGGCGCTTCGCTTAAACTGTAAGTCAGGGCCGCTGCATCGATGTTGCCGTTCAGTAACGCTTGTGCGATCACCGGTCCATCGCCGATAACGCGCATCTTTAATCCGTGTTTGTCTGGATCGATGCCGAGGTGGTCCAGGATAATCATGGTCTGCAGCCAAAACCCGCCGCCGATGCTCTGTACCCCAATGATGCGACCGCGTAACTCCTCGATGCTTTTGATTTCCTTACGGGCGATGAGCTGGCGCGGAATTTTGTTGGTGGCGCTGGCAATGCAGCCCAACTTGATGCCGCCGGCCACGGTGCTCAAAATCGTCGATTGCGCCGGCCATACGGCCTCAACTTCCCTCGACACCAGCGCAGCAATGCTGAGCGCGCCGCTGCGTACCTGAATCATAGAAGCATCGATACCGTATTTTTTGAACAAACCCTTATCGATGCCAACCCACATCGGCGCCGCCGTTTCGTTATAGCCGCCATAGGACACACGAAAAGTTTCTTGCGCGTAGGCGATTGCGGTCACATAGACCGTAAAGATGAATAGCAACGCGCCAAGCAGCGCATTAACTCTTCTGGCAAAAGCCATGGCAGTCCTCCTGTTATTCAACATGGTGGCGGATCTGGCATTTCACCAGCTCAACGTTAAGCAATTCTTAATTGGCAAACGCAATCAGCTGTCCTCTTATATGATTTTCGTTTCTAAGAAAACGTCGCAGGAGTTTTTATTCTGTAGAGACGGTCCTTGCGTGCGGCCAAAAGCATGAAGCAGCGGCTGAACTCATCATGTGGTAATGAAGTTCAAAGGAGCGTATTTAGAAAAATGCCTGCAGGTTAAACAGCAGCTCCGGGGTTCGGGCGCGCTGATTGAAATCAAATCGCAAGGCGAAATTTCTTTTCAAAGTATAGCGCTGCTGCGCCGCTAACCTCCACTCGTCGGATTTATCTCCTAATGGGAAATTCATATAGCTACCGGATACTGCGAATTTCCATCGATCGGTGATATCGGCCATGGCGCCAACGGTGAGGCCGCCGCCGACCCGATGATTGCCGTGAAAGACCCGCCCTACTTCGGTAGTAAATTCCGCCAAGCCGAAATAAATCTCGCGATTTAACCAGGAGCTCTCCCTAGTTAGGCCGATCCCAACGTTTAGGTTGCCGGTGCGGCAAAAGTTACAGTTGTGATGCTGTATCGTGTCGAGCGCGGCGTTGATTTTCCATGAAGGACTAGCAAAGAGAGCGTCGACAGGGGACAGAGACAAGATGTCGAGCAGGGTAAGTTTTTCGATCCTGGTATGATCGCTTCGGCTATAGTGCCGCAAAGTCACTCCTAACGCCTGGATTTGCGCGCCGGGCGTATAGCCGTATTCCGGATCGAGCAGATCGTGAAAAGCCAGGCGAAAATTCGCCTCGTTGAAAAACTCGCCTTCACGCCAGCCGACGCCCAGACCCGCTCTCATGGTGCTGTGCCCTTGATCCGGCGCCCCGCTAATCGGCGTGATCTTCGTCGGAAATGGCTTAACCGTGAGCTTGCTGCGAGCAAGCAAAATGCTCCTGTTGCGTGATTCGAAGGACGCGCTGTTCTCTTCCGTCGCGCCCTTGTACAAAAGATAATCCGATACGACTTCCAGGATTGCTGCCTGGCGCTCGGGCGGCAGGCGGGTGAACGCTTCAGACTGAGACAGCTTCGTATCAGCGACCATCTTCGAGAGCCAGCTCTTTTCTTCGGCTGAAAGAGCCTCACGGCCGCGACGAATCCTGGTGCTCCGGGCGGCGCGAAAAGTCACGTCCTTAACTAAACCGGGTTTGTCGGCGATCATGCGGATGCCGTCGGAAGGGAAGGTATAGAACCAGAACCGCTCGGCCAGTTGCAGCTCCGGATCGGCAACGTCCAGAAGAGACAAAATCTGATAAGCGCAATTTTCTTTGAAATAAAAATAATCGAAGGCGGCGTTGCCCAACTCCCAGCCGTGCATTAGCAGTCGTTGCATCTGATCTTCTGTGAGATTGAGCCGGTATTCCCAAATATCTCGGTTTTCAAAATCACCGTATTCCTTGGCTTTGATGTAATACGGATGTGTCGAAAAGTATCCTTTGAATCCTCCAGTCAGTCCCAACACAGCAAAGAGAATACCGTTGTCCGTGGTAACATCGGCGGCATAATTGATTGTGTACGCGAGAATGCTGGTTCGCTCCGTTTGACCCTTTTGGTCAACCCGCAAAAGCAGGTGGCCGAACATCGAAGAGGGATTGTTCATAAACGCCGACGGAAAGATGACGGTGATCGAGGCGGGATTGAGTTCGGCAAGCCATGATCGAAATCGCTCGCATGACTGCGGCGGTAAACGGCTTTCGTCGATGGCCAGAGCGCTCTTCAGCCAATGATAACGCGCGATAAAAGCGCAACGCGCCGGCTGGCTCGAACGGCCGACCAGATCGGTCGAAAAAAATTGAGACAGGGTAGCCTGCAGCTCGGCTTCCGGATCGGTTTTTCCGTCTGGCGAAAGAAAGAATGCGGGTTCGTCGGCTTCGCTCTCAACCCCCCCGGCAAGGGCCGATCGATAATGCAAAAGAAGATGCCAGTAGCGTTGCTCGTGCAGCGCCATCGCCTTAGCCCGATCAAGCAGCAGTTGAAGGTAGGGTTGAGCGCTGTCTTGGCCGCGGGCTGTGTTTGGGAGAAGACACAGGACGAGAAGCGCGATACTGAGGATCACCGACAAAAAAAAGTAAGCCCCGGCAATCGCCGGGGCTCGTAGATGGGTTATTTCACACTGCTGGCAAGAAGCGGGTGCGATGACATCGCGCTGGTTAAAGCCTTGAGCAGCGCCGCCGGAGTAGATTCCCCGGACTGAATCATACTCTGGTACTGCAGTTGCGCGAGAGCGTAGAACTCGGCGCGATTTTCCTGCGGGATGTTCATCAGTTCAGCCAGCGAACTCAGGTGTTCACCGTCACCCTTGGCCATATCTTGAGAAAGGTTCTCAAAATTAAGCGCCGCAAAAACGCTGGTCTTATGTTCCGACATGATCACGCCGTTATTGGTGCAGCCGGAAGTGCCGAAGCTAATGCCGAAGGTCTGGCTGCCGAATGTGCCGTTAGTCGTCGACTGCATCACTTGCGGCGCGATGTCCTTCTGGTTCCCATATTCCCCCCAAGCGAGTTTACCGAGGCCGCAACCCGGTCCGGTGTCCGGATTTGGTGCTGCCCAAACCTGCGCCGCATACAAAGGTAGCAGAGCGACGCCCAACCTGAGCCATTGTTTTTTGATCATATTTCCTCCTCTTTGTGGTGTTTTCTATGACTTTGAATGTAACTTGAAGAACATATTCGAGCAAGGACATTTTTCAACTAATCTGAAAATACTCGTTTGCTTTCGTGGACGATCACAGACATGCGTCGGTGGCATCGCCGTCTCGCTGTCAAATAAAATCTAGCGCGGCGGCAGAGGACCCGGTCCAGCAAATTTTTTGAGCGTCTCGATGGTCTCGGCGTCACGGGGCATATCTGCGACGACCTTTCTTAGTTCCGCCGCTTCCATCGGAGATGCATCATCGGTAACCAATTTTTTGAAATATGGAGGAAACTCAGGGTCTTTGAAGGTCTTGCGCATTGCTTCTTCGAGAGTTGCCACTCTCTCTTTGGGAGTGCCCGGAGGTAATATGTAAGGTGATCCGACAGATCGAAAAGCGCGCCAGAGTGTAAGAAGCTTGGTTTCCCGTTCGTTTTTGGCAAAGCTGCCGATCTCCGGAAGGTGACCCAACCGCGGATGCTTGTCACCTTTCGGAACCTCCATGATCGAATGAAAATTCATCAGCCCTTTATCCACCCAATCGGAATTTCGTCGAATGACCGAGCTTGCATTATTGGCCCTGCTGTCGAGCTCGCCTTGGGTCAAGGCGACGTCCAGCTCATGGGCAGTGTAACCGGCAATAAACTTTGGCTCTTTCAAGTTTAGAAAGTACGCGAACAGTCTTCCTGCTACATAAGATACATGGCCGACTGTTTGCGCCCCGATCCTCAGGCCAGGCTTGGATGCCAGTTTCTCCAGATTGTCGAGTCCGAGTTCTTTTCGAGTGTAAATAATATAATGGTTTTCGCTCTCGGGTGAGCCCAGATAAATAAACTTGTCGATGTCATAAGAGACGCCGGTTTCGCCCATGACAGCCAGGCCGATGATCGCTCCGCTCGCGGCGCCTATCGTCAGGCCATCGGGCCGAGCGTTGCTGTATAGATAATTCGTTCCCTTACGGCCGCCGCCGCCGTCGATGTACTGGATTACAACCGTTGGATTTCCCGGAATATGTTTCTTGAGGAACGGCACCATGGCTTTCACCCGGAGATCCCCGGTGCCGCCTGCCGAGGTGGTGGCGATCAAGGTGACGGTCTTACCCTCGTAGAAGTTACTCTGGGATAGCGCATCATTCGACAACAGACAAAAGAGTAGCCCACAAAAAGAAGTAATCAGGATTGATTTGTTCCGGGTACTCATGAGGTTTCCCTTTCACTGCCATAGACGGTGAGTGTCATCCGATAGCATCTGTTATCTAAAAAGTTGATGTTTTTTACAAGCAGATTCTTAAATTATTGCCGTCCTTCGTATGAACGAACCGGGCCGGCGTGATGCGTTTTAATTGACCGCCAGAACGAGGCCATGTTACAAGCCGTAGAGGCAACAGGTAGTCTTGTGTTGTCCATAGTAATGAAGATGCTGACGATCGTGGTTGCTTAGATGTCGCGCGGACGTTAAGAAGGAGAGATCGTGCAGATCGAGCTGAACTATCCCGACCCGATTCCACTTGAATTGGACCCAGCTAAAACGTTGCTCCTCATCGTTGATATGGAGAATGAAGATGCGCATCCTTCGGGTAAGCGTTTCGGGGGCGAAGCCGTCACCAGCATTATTCCGAAAATTGCGAGCTTGCGACGTAAAGTGCGTAACGCGGGGGGGTTGGTGGTCCACACTCAATCGGTGCGCAAACCCGACGCGCTGGAATTTACCGCGTTCAATAATGTGATCCGAAAAATCGAAGGCACCTGGGGTGCGGAGTTTGTTGACGAATTAAAGCCGGAATTCGACGAGCCTGTGGTAGTGAAGTACACTCACGATTGTTTCTATCGCACCGAAATGGAATCTCTCCTGGAGCGACTCAACCTGCGTCCGGCAGATGCCCGAATCATTGTAACCGGTATTTCGTCGAGAAGTTGCGTGCAGTGCGCGGTGACAGGGTTTAGCATCCGTAGCTATTACGTTTATGTTCCCATCGACTGTACCGGGCAACGGGAAGAGGAGGAGAAGCTGCAAGCGTTTTCTCTTTTCGCCAGCTTTGCTTATCGTTATAACGTAACCGTCACCCGATCCGACTTGATCCAGTTCAGCTAAAGACGCCGAAAATCGTATCCGATCCTGTGTCCACGAGGCGAGCTATGGGAATGACCATCACTGAAAAAATCTGCGCGCGAGCCGCGGCAAAGGATCGGGTCGGCGCGGGAGACATGATCGATGCGGAGGTGGATAAACTTTACATCAAAGACTTGCGATTTTCGAAAGCGGAAGATCCCAAAGGCCTTTACGGTGTATTCAAAGAAATCCTCAAGGAGATGGGCATCAGAAAGGCCTGGGATCCGGACAGGATCATCATCAATTTCGATGAGCAACCGGCGCGCAGCACGAGACGCGCCGAAGGTCAGGAGCGGGCCAAGCAATTTTCCGAGGAACATGGCGCGGTCATTTACGAAGGTTATCAAGGCGGTATCGGTCATAATGTCATGGTCGAAAAGGGACATGTCAGACCCGGCGAGTTCATCGTCGGCGCCGACTCGCATTCCTGCACCTACGGCGCGTTGGCCTGCTTTGCCACGGGCATAGGGTTTACGGAAACTGTCGGAGTGCTAGCAACCGGAAGGATCTGGCTAAAAGTTCCACCCTCTATTTATGTCGAGCTCACGGGTGCGCGACCGCAGTGGATTTGGGGAAAAGATATTGCGCTGCGGCTGATGGCAGAGATGGGAGCCAACGGCGCAGTTAATAAAACTATCGAATACGGCGGCAGCGCGGTTTCTGAGATCAGCATCGAAAGCCGTCTCTCGATGTGCAATATGGCAGTCGAAAGCCTGGCGCTGAATGCCGTGTTCCCGCCCGATGCACGAGCGATCGATTACGTGAAGCAAGTCAGCGATGCAACCTTTGCTGCGGTTGAAAGTGACGCCGATGCCGAATATGAATCGCGGCTTCGCTTCGATTTAACCGATATGGAACCTTTTGTTGCCGCTCCCGGCGTGCCCTCCAACGGCCAGCCGGTTCACGAATTCGTCGGAACCAAGATCAGTCAGGCCTTCATCGGAACTTGCTCCAACTCGCGAATCGAAGATCTACGCGTCGCAGCCAAGATTCTCAAAGGCAAGACGGTGCATCCCGGAGTGCGCATGATTGTCACGCCCGCTTCGTATGCCGCTTATTTTCAAGCACGCGAAGAGGGACTTCTGCAAATTTTCGAAAAATCAAAAGCGCTGCTCACCGCTTCAGAATGCGGCATCTGCACCCGTCCTTCGCTGGCCATCGGTGAAGTCTGCATCTCGTCCGGTAACCGAAACTTTCCCGGCCGCATGGGTCACCGCGATGCCAAGATATTCTTGGGGAGCCCGGCAACGGTGGCCGCCAGCGCTATCGCAGGTGAGATCGTCGATCCCAGGGAGTTTCTGCCATCATGAAGCGAGTTTTCACCGGCAGAGTATGGAAATTCGGCGACTGTATCGACTCCGGCAACATCAAAGGTGTAATGGCCGGGCTTGATCCCGAGTTTCATCTAAAGGTAAAGCCCGGCGATCTGATAGTGGCCGGAATCAATTTCGGCATGGGCTCGAGCGCAGAGGATGCACCCCGGTCGCTGCGCGATGCCGGCATCGCCGCGGTGCTCGCCGAATCGATTTCAAACATTTATCTCCGCACTCTGATTAATCTCGGGTTGCCGGCGATCGAATGTCCAGGAATATCGACCCTTGTCGAACAAGGAGAGAACATCGAAGTCGACCTGGAATCCGGCAGCATTCGCAATGTCAGCAACGGAACTGCACGCAGGTTTCCGCCTTTCTCGGATCATGCGCTCGCTATCCTGGACAAAGGCGGTTTGATTCCGTACTTGAAATCCTCAGTATCTAGGTAAAAGAAGCGGCACTGAATTTTTGAGGAGGAGCAATGAAAGCAACGACTAAGCTTAGAGAATTGCTCAAGGGCGATGACATTATCATCACACCCGGCGTTTATGATTGCCTAACGGCGCGGCTCGCCGAAACGACGGGCTTTACCGCAGTTAAACTCTTGGGCAATGTCACCTGCGCTAGCCTGCTCGGGCTTCCCGATCTGGGTCTTATCGGATTGAATGAGATGGCCAATCATGCCAGGAATGTGGCCGCTGCAGTGGAAATTCCAGTGATGGTTGACGCCGATACGGGCTACTCGGGCGGCCCTCTTGGAATCGCCCGGACGATCAAGGAATTCGAGCGCGCCGGTATCGCCGGCATCGGCATGGAAGATCAGGTTACGCCGAAAAAGTGCGCTCTGATTCCGGGAGGAACTCCGGTTGTGCCGATCAAAGAGCAAGTGAAGAAGCTCCAGGCCGCGGTTGAAGCCAAGGAGGATCCGGATTTTGTCATCAGCGCCCGGACCGATGCGGAGTCGGTAAATGGCTTGGATGATGCGTTGAATCGGATCAAGGCCTACGAGGAAGTCGGCATCGATATGGTCGGCGTTGCCATGTCCTGGGTCCGAAAGGAAGGCATGCGCCAACGCACCCTCGACGCGTTGAAGCGCATCCGCGATTCGGTGAAAGTGCCGGTGAATTGCATGTTCATGGACGAAGCAATTCAGGTCGGTAACATTACGTTGGACGAGCTTAAACAGATCGGTTTCAACATGGGTGGGAGTAACGCGGTGCGCTACACAGTGGTCAAGGCAGTCACGGAGATGCTGACAATTTTAAAAAACGACGGTTCGACTAAGAACTATGCGCACAGGCTAGCTTCTCTCAAGGAATATGAGGCCTTGGTCCGCTTGCCGGAGTTCTTGGAAATGGAACTGCGTTACTCCGTCTGATGAAGTGGTCGCGGGAATTAACGGAGTTTACCGAAATCCATCACAGCCATTTGGGATATCGGCAGCTATTTACATGTCATTCGTTATGCGCGGATTGCCTCATTATCGTGGGCCGATACGGAGGCTGATGGTACCTACATAGATCTCGCGCAAGAACCATAGCAGCCCGAGAACGAATGTGGACATGGCCGCGATGAAAAGCAGGGCGACGACCACCGAAGCATCAAACTGCAAGAAGGCGCTTACGAACAGGAATGCGATTACCGCGCACACGAGCAGCGCCGTCGTCGTGCAAAGAGCGATCGCCAAATAGATGAGCTTGGCACGTCGAGAAAGCATTCTGAGATCGGTTTGTAAAGTTGAAAAGAACTCCGGAGACGCATCGACTAACCGCTCCTCAAGATCGCGCGCGCGGTCGATGATGCGGCCTAATCGGCTGGTCATAACCGCTAGCATCGCGCCGATTCCTGAAAGAAGAAATACCGGCGCTACTGCTAGCTGAATCGCGTGCGCCACGGCAACGTCGGTGAACTCAAGCTCGATCACATTCCCTGCCTGCATCACCCTAGCACCGTCTAGGAGATCTAGATCCTTACTTTAGTAAAAACCTTCAGAGGATTCTTGTGAAAAATTTTCAGCTTGTCTTCAGCAGTCAAGAATCCGAGGCTATCTATGACTGGGATCAAGTCGTCGGATGGCATGCCGGTTTCCGGACGAATAGCGCCGCCGGAGCCGGGAGATTCGGTGCCAAAAAGAATCTGATCAACACCGCGCTGCTTGATCGCGGCTTCGAGGTAGTGAACATCGTAGACACAGGAGTCGTAGAAGAGATTCTTGCTGAAATTCCCCTGTCCGACGTGCTTGTCGGTTGGGATAAAACGGTTCAGGCCGCCACCGCAGTGACAGATGGTGATTTTTAATTTTGGAAAGATCTCAAAGACTTTGCCGTGGGTTAGTAACTGCATGGCGATGAATTCTTCTAGATAGTTGTTCATCTGATAGTTCGCCGGAATGATTTCCAGTCTCCGGTCGTAGGTTACCGATGGATGGATCATCAGCGGCACATCGAGCTCCACCGCTTTTTCGTATAACGGAAACCAATACTCCTCGTGCACGCCCGGAGTTAGTTTGTCGCCCCCCGGGTCGGGGTTTAAATATGCCCCGACAAAGCCTAATTCTTTCACGCAGCGCTCGAATTCGGGCAAACAGTTGCGCGTGTCCTTGCTCGTTGAGCACTGTGGCAGCTGGGCCATGCCACGAAACCGGTCCGGGTGGAGCCTGACTATGCGCGCAATCACATTGTTGGTGGTTTGTGCCCAGAATTCCTGTAGGAACGGCCGCATCCAGTGCCACATGGCGATCGGTCTCGGTCCAATGAGCTGAACGTCGACATTGCGATCGTCCATGAATTTGAGATGACGCTGTTGCGCGTTCTCCAACTGCTCGTCGGTAACCTCCAATTTTCGTCCCGGCGTGTTTTGGGAGACAATCTCCGCCAGAAATTGCCGGAACCCTGCCGGGGTGGTCATGTGACCGTGAACATCGACTACGGTTTGTCCGTTGTACATTAGAACTCCTCAGAATCGGTCGGTGTTCTCTTACATAACAGAGCTGAACCCGCCTCTGTCAAGCGACGCAGACTGCGGCTCAGGCGAGAGGCTGCTATAGCAGAGTGAACTCACCGAGATTGGAGTGATGGAACAAACCTTCTAGGAGCTTGCCGCACAGCAACCAGAAATGCAGTGCAGTCAGGAAAGTAGCGCGAGAGAAGGGGCCACTCTCGCGCTACGGCGCCTTCTCTCCCAATGCTCTATTGTCGGACTGTGAGCACAGGGCAGGTCGCCGTCGACACGACCCGGCCGGCGACGCTCCCCATGAATAGTTTGGACAGCCCAGTCCGACCATGCGTGCCGATCACGATGATGTCGACTTTTTTGCTTTTAGCGGCTTTGATGATCTGGTCATGCGGCGATCCTCTTAACAGCAGGCTCTTGGCTTTGATTTTCGCCTTTTCCAGTGCTGCCATGAGCCGCTTCATCGAAATCTCGGCCTGCTGCTTGGCGCTCTCTTCCAGCTTCATATAGAGCTCGGCGCCGCCAAATTCTTGTTCGGTAAGGTAAGCGGTTGTCGGCGCAATAACATGAACCACCCAGAGCTCCGCGTCGTAATCTTTAGCAAGCTCGACAGCTTTTTCTCGCGCACGTCCTGATGCTTTGGAATAATCCGTTGCGTACAAAATCCGGCGGATGGCCGTCACGATGTCGTCTCCCTGTTAATCTTCGTTTAAGCTGATGCTCCAACCGCTTGCGTCGCCAGCGCCGCTTTGGCGATGCCGGCCGGCACCTTTGACATGTCGAGGTTGTACAATTTACAGACATTGGTCGCTAGAACTTTGGTTTGAACTTCCACCGGCAGATGCCCAAGATCCCGTTGAATAATCTTAAGCGAGTTAGGCCAAGTCGAATTAGGATGGGGGAAGTCGTTGGACCACATGATGTTATCCTGGCCCCACCACTCCAAATTGTGGCCGCAGACCGAATCGTTGAAGAAACAAGAATAGATCTGATTGCGAAAGTACTCGCTGGGATCCTTGCTGAATGGCGGCGGATTAGCATTGCGGAAGCGGCGGTAATAGTAATCCCATTGCTGTGTGATCCAGGGCAACCAACCCGCTTCGTTCTCGACTGATACAATCTTGAGCCTGGGATAGCGCTCCAGCACGCCATAGAAAATCAGCTCGAAAAGCGCGTTGGCGATGTCCATCAGCTTCAAATTGACGCTGCCGCGGTAACGCTCGACACCATTGCGGCTCTTGTCTTTATTGTAGCTGTGGCCCGTCAGGATGTGCAGGCTGACCGGGGACTCGAGTTCCTGAGCGGCAGCCCAGAATTTATCATAGTGGCTGGAATGGAACGGTAGATCGGGATGGGGCGCTTGCCAAATGATTGCCCCCTTCAGCCCCGCCTTGCGGCAACGTTCGAGCTCTTTAACGCCGTTGTCGATATTATAGACAGCGATGGCCGGGATGCCGATCAATCGGTTGGTATCGACGCTGCAATAATCGATTAGCCAATCGTTGTACACGCGAAAACACGCTTCCTGCATGCCCGGATCGTCTAGCGCGAACAGATCCAACATCAACGTCGGATACAGCACTTCGCCGCTGAGACCGTCCTTTTCCATCTCTTGAATTCTTGCGTGCGGGTCCCAACCGCCGGCATGTTGTTGAAAGCCTTCACCGACCTTGTGCGGCGGAAAGACCGGAGCCTCAGCGCGGTATTTTTCCGGGACACCCTTTTTCCAAAGATCCACCGGCTCCATGACATGGGAGTCGGATGAGATGATGACGCCACTGATACCTTGACCGTGACCGTTTCCTATAGCCATATGCGAGTCCTCCTTAAGCAAATCGTTGCTCGTGTACTGTTATAAGCGACCGTATTCGATAACCCGATGACATGTCAATTCGAATTGATGCGATGACCACCCGGCTCGACCGTCTTGCGCCACAGCGAGGCCAGCCATGGCTGCTCCGCCCGCGGCACTCCCGGCGGCCGATAGTAATGAGTGATCTCGGTGAATTTGGCCGCATTCATGAATTTACGCCAGTGCTCGAGATCGTAATAGGCCCCATAGCGTTTGCCATTCCAGCCTTCTTGATTATCACCCCGTGGATTGGAGCTGAAGAGTACGCCCTGCGGTTTCAACGTCTGCCATAGCTCCTTCAAAATGCGTGGCAATTCCTGACTGGGGATATGAAAGAGCGAGGCATTGGCGAAAATACCATTGAAAAAACTTTCCGGCAGCTCCAGTCTTAAAAAATCCTGGCGCCATACTTCACAACCGCTGAAGCCGCGGGCAATTTGGACAAAGCGTTCGGCGCCATCGAGGCCGATTACTTCATGTCCCATGTCTTTGAAGGCTTTTAAGTCGCGGCCGGGACCGCAGCCAAAATCGAGAATGCGAAAAGGACCTGTACCCGGCATATGCTCGACCAACGCGGCGCGGTTTTGTGTGACGTCATGATCGCGAGTGCCTTCCCAGAAACTATCCGCGTGCCGATTGTAGTGATCGAGAGTGATGGTTGATGTCTTGGTGAGTTCGTCCTCTGTTAGGGCGTCCTTACGGGTCATGTTCGCTCCGAATGGCATCATGGCAACAGGTGAGACGACATTCAAGCACGGCATAAACAGCGACCAAGTATGCGACATCACGGTTAAAGCCGGTCCATCGTTTAAGTCGCTGGAAGGCAGACTCGCCGCTGCGCATCTATTGAGCAGCCTGCGCAGCAAAGTAGGAATTTATTCTGATGCCTCAGCAGTTCTCGGCGTAGATGGTTTGAACGATCTGACAGGCTGGAAGGAGCTCGAACTCTTCATTTCGGAAGAACTTCCGGATTCAACAGCTTTACCGGACGGCCGTCGAGATAATCGAGTATGTTTGCCATCGCTTGTTGGTAGCGCTCGCTGAGAACCTCGACAGTGGCGTAGCCGCGATGCGACAGCAAGACAGCATTGTCGAATCGGCGTAAAGGATGATCCATCGGCAAGGGTTCAACGTCAAAGACGTCAAGCCCAACACCGCCGAGTTTGCCGCTTTCCAGCGCTCTGATCATGGCCGGTTCCGAGACGATCGGTCCTCGTGCCGTATTCACTAGGAAAGCGCCGCGCTTCATCATGGCAAATTCCTTATCGCCAATGATGCCTCGGGTCTGCGCATTTGAATTGATGTGGATCGTAATAATGTCAGACTCTCGCATCAGAGTTTCCATGCCGACGCACTCGGCGCCGACTTCCGCCGCTCTTTCCGGCGTGAGGGTTCGAGAGTAGCCTAAAACTCGAGTATTAAGAATTTTCATAACCCGCGCCACTTCTTTGCCGATCCTGCCGAAGCCGAATACGCCGACAGTCTTGCCCTCCAACGTCCAACCCGGAATTGGGGGCCAACTCTCGATGCGCATGCGCCGGTCGACCTGCGGGATTTTGCGCATCAATGATAATATCAGTCCGATGGTTAGCTCTTTGGTGGTGGCGCCGGTGTCGGTTGAAGTGCCGGTCACTGCGATGCCGTGGCGGGTCGCCGATGGCAGATCGAGATGCACGGTGGTGCGTCCGGTTTGTGAGATAAATCTTAAATTGGGTAGATGGCGGTATTCATTGCCTGTAAACGAGGTTCGCTCGCGCATCAGCAGGATTATGTCGAAAGGCCGCAAGGTTTGAACAACCCTCTCGGAAGTGTCTAACCTTTCTCGTAACAGCGTGATGTCGGCGCGGGCTTTTAGTTTCTCAAAGCCGTGAACAGTGTCAGCGACTCTTTCAAAATCATCGAGTATCGCAATACGAGCGCGCTTAGTCTCAGGTTTACTCATGGAAACTCCCCCACACGGATACTGTTTGATAAACGGTCGAAAGTTGATTTAACAAAGGACTTTCCGATCTCATTCTGTAGTCGCCGTTACTTCGACCTCGCATAGTTTTCCAACCGAGGAGTAACCGTCGACAAAGCAGTATTCCCGTTGAGCTGTCGGCGCTTTGATGCGGTCATTGAATAGCCGGTTCAAGTTATCGATAGTTTGGCTTCGGTGCAGATAAAAGGAAATCCGCGCAACCCTCTCCCAGGAACTGCCGCCGTCTTTCAAAGAAGCGGTAATACGCGGCAAGATATTGTCAAACTGTTGTTCGAGCGTGGGCAGGACAGTCGTTACTCCGGAAAGCACCACCACCGAGTCATAAACCAGGAACCGAATCGGCACGATGGGCGGATCGTATTCGACGATGCGCTTTTGCATGTTTTGCGTCGACGGTTTCATCGCCAGCAGGTCCACGGCAATCTTTGCATCAGAATCAAAGTACTCGGGAGCGATATAGCTCGAGCTTGCCGAGCGTGCTTTGCCGGAAAGCACTTTGACCCGCTCGTTGCTTCCTAGATCGCGGCTTTCACGGTCGCGCCCCCACAGCCGAGTACGCACGGTGTTGTCTAATGACAGCTCATGTGCCTTGAGCTCCTGATCGAAACGCTGGAACAGTTCCCGCGCCTCGCTGGTCGCGCTTGCCGCGGAGTGGGCTTCGCCGGACAGCTCGATAAAATCTTTACCAAGCCAGGCAAAAAATCTTTTGCGCATGGCTGACCTCCTTTCATTCGGAACAATGCGCTGACCCCACGCTATATCAGCCAATGCACAGAGTTGTGAAGAGGCGCCTCTGCCGAATCGTGACGATTCGATGAACCGGGAGGACGATAGCAAAAAATCGTCAAGGAAGGGCGCTGGAGATTTCGAGCAGGTAAACACTTCAGCGTCCGATTGAAAACTGCGATCCTGGCTAAGCGATCGTCCGGAGCTGCATTTTT